>CALLIO010000171.1 GCA_938009055.1 uncultured Altererythrobacter sp. | reverse complement strand
GGCAAGCGGTGGACCAAGAGGGCGAGATCCTCGAGAATTACGTCACCACGGCACGAGACAAGAAGGCTGCTCTACGCTTCATGAAGAAAGCCCTGAAGCGGCACGGTCCGGTAGAGAAAATCGTAACCGACGGGCTCAAATCATACCCAGCTGCCATGTGTGATCTTGGGAATGCTGAACGCCAAGAAATGGGTCGGTGGAAGAACAATCAAGTTGAGAATAGCCACCTAACATTCCGGCGGCGAGAGCGTGCAATGCTCAGATTTCGACAGATGAAGTCGCTCCAGAAGTTCGCCTCAGTCCACGCCAACGTTCACAACCACTTTAACTCCCAGCGCCATCTCATCGACAGACAGACTTACAAGACCGCCCGCTCAGCCGCACTGGCTGAGTGGCAAAGCCTTATGGCTTGAACTCACATTGGGTAAGGGACAACTCCGCCAACCAGAGACTAGTTGCAGTTAGACTGACAGAATCCAAACCTTTAAGACCAACACACATTTGCTCCACAATTTCTGTGCACCTCCGTCAAAAATTTCACCTTTGGGCACAAAAATGCAAAATTCAAAATCACCTATTTTCGGTTCGGCGATGGCATTGGCAGCGATCGGCATTCTGTTTGGCTGCGCCACAACGCCGCCTGGCAACGCGCGGCAAGGGCAATCTGGTGGACCGCCTCCAATGTCACAAGCAGGGCAACGCGGCGGAGGGCCATCTGAAGCGATGCTTAAAGTCTGTGAAGCCAAGTCATCTGGCGACAGTTGCATAGCTGAAGGCACTTCGGGCACCTGTTTTGCTCCCCGCCCTGAGCTCCCTCTCGCATGCGTCCCCGAAGGAGATAGGCCTGGCGGAAGGTCCAATAGAGGAGGACCGGAAGGAGGCGCTCAAGGCACAAGTGGCCCTCCCAGCAGAGGCCGGGGCGCCTCGAATACCGGTTCACCTCTTCCCGAAACGCAGGCTTATACCTTGGGGGTTCTGTGCAACCACTCGGTCGACAATATCAATCCGCAACTGGACCTGCCAAGCAAGGCAAGCTGGTCATGCGATCGCGGCCAGCGGGTGCTTTCAGCAAACAGCATACCGATGCATTCAACAGGCAAATTTCCGAACGAAAACAACCCGAACCCCATCTCCCCGCAAACGGTCAACTACAGCGTTACGACCAGTCCCATTGCGTCAAGCGGACCTGGCGGTCGCATCAAGAGGCCCGCAATAGCATTGAACGGTGTGAAGTTCGATCCTGGCACTGCCGGTCGCTGCGATGATATAATTGACGATCCCTCGCAGTGCGATCTTGGTCGAGGCACCGGACGTTGGACCATTGAGGCGCTTGGGCAAAACGTGTTCGATTTCGGCGAAGATGAAAACAACGCCCACGTCCAACCGACCGGCCATTATCACTATCACGGCGTTCCGGAAGGCATGCTTACCGAAGCGGCGCTCCGCGGCCAGGAAATGCAACTGATCGCCTGGGCTGCGGATGGATTTCCGATCTATGCGCGATTTGGATACGATAGTCCGACGGTGATGATATCCGGATTGCGCGCGATGCAGCCCAGCTACAGGCTGAAGGCATCTCCTGATTCCGGTCGACCATCGGTGGATATCGTTCCGATGGGCGCATTCACAGCTGACTGGGAATATGTCGATGGTCTTGGCGACCTAGACGAATGCAACGGCCGTTTTGGAGTCACACCGGAGTTCCCTGAAGGCATCTATCACTACTTTGCAACTGACGCATTTCCTTTTGTGCAACGTTGCGTGAAAGGATCGATCGAAAACTCCCCTCGTTCTGAACAGCGCGGTACCGGCCTGGGGCGGGGGCGCCGCGGCGGAGGTCGGGGCTCACGGGATGGAAATCGACCGCCGCGTGGTGGAGGACGCCAATGATGCGAATTGCATCGCTGGGCCTGCTCACTGCCCTTGCCTTCACCGGATGCGACGCGCACGCACATCTTCTGCATCGCCAATCGGCAACGATGAAGATTGAAGGCCACACCGCCAATATTCTGGTCTCCGTTCCGGTAAGCGCATTCGATGATGTCGATAAAGATGGCGATGGACTCTTGAGTCCGGCCGAACTCGCCGCGTCGCGTGATAGGATCGGCAAGCAGTTCGCAGCGGGTTTTGACGTCGCAGAAGCTTCCAATCCGGTTCAACGCCGGTTGACCTGGGCCGTCTCACCCGAAACTCATGATGTCGATGCCTCTGTCGATTATGTAGTAGTGATGCACCGGGTCTTCTTCGCTTCCCCGCCTCGAAATCCAAACGTCAAGATTGACCTGTTCGGCGCAAGCAGCGCAGATGCGAAATACATCTTTCGCGCCTCATGCGGTGATCGGGAAGAAGAGGCGATCCTCGGCAATCGCGAGCGAGAACATACATTTTTTAGTAGTGGGGCGCCCTGCAAGAGCGAGATCATTCCCGCTGGCAACTGAATGCTAATCTTGGGTGGTCGGCAATTCGAAGCGGTAGCCCGCTCCATAGACCGACACGATCGGTTTCGATGCAGCGTCGACTGCCGTGATCTTTTTGCGGATGTTCTTAATGTGGCTATCAATTGCGCGATCGGTCGATTCTTCAGACCGCTCTCCGAGGACATCAAGCAGGTTGTTGCGGGAGAATACCAGACCCGGTCGTCGTATCATCGCTGTCAGAATAGCAAATTCGGACTGAGACAGGTCCAGCGCTTTTCCATGCCAGAGAACACGTTGAGCTTGGTTATCAATGCCAATCGAACCGTCGCCGGTGTGTGACATGCCGCTGGCGCGCCTAACCTGCGCTTTGACTCGGGCGACCAGTTCCTTGCCGCTGAAAGGTTTTGTCACATAGTCGTCGGCCCCGCCATCGAGCGCACGAAGCTTGTCCTCTTCTTCCCGGCGAGCCGACAGCATGATGATCGGTGTATCACTGACGTCCCTGATAAGCCTCGCTAGAGCCTGGCCATCGCCTGCTGGGAGCATGATATCCAGTATGACTGCATCGGGTCGGTCCGATCGCACGCAATCCACGACCGAGCGTGCGTCTGGAAAGCGGCGTACATTAAACCCTTCAGCGCCAAGAAAATCGGCGACCAAAGCGGCTATTTTTGCGTCATCCTCGACAACCAAAACGAGGCCGCTCACGCGTTGGGCTCCTTGTCGATCGGGATATCTTGAGGGCGCATAGGCAATTTCACAAGGATGCTCAGCCCCCCCAGTTGTGAATGTTTGGATCGGATTGTCCCGTTGTGGCGATCAGCGATGGAGACGCAGACAGCCAGCCCAAGGCCGCTGCCTCCCAGTGATCGATCACGCGACTTTTCAGCACGAAAAAGCGGATCGAAAAGCTTTGCGAGATCGGAGTCACGAACACCGGGCGGACTATCATCGATGACAATTTCGATCGAATCTCCAGCGCGTGTCGCAGAAAGGCGCGCCAAACCGGGCGCATCGGTGTAGGCAATCGAGTTTGAAACCAGGTTGGCGAGCAGTTGCTCAATCCGGGCCGCGTCCCACTCTACCATTGTCTCACCTAGTACTGGCCCCGAAACTTCCAGTCTTAGCTCGGCTGCTTTAGCCTGCGCCTCGAACCGTCGCTTTGTGCTTTCCAGCAATGCCGCGAGATCGCATTGTGCGAACGAGAATGTTGGTCTGGCGATATCGGATACCGCCAGAAACTGGAGATCATCGATCAGGAATGACAGTCTATCCGTTTCTTCGCTGAGTGATCGAACCGCATTCTGATCGAGCGGTCTGATACCCTCTTTCAGGATCTCCAACTCCCCTTGAAGCACCGTTAGGGGGGTGCGAAGCTCATGGCCGATTTCGGCAAGCCAAGTTTGCCGGACCTCCTGAAGCTCGCCCAGCCTCTCGCTCATCTGATTGATATTGTCGGCCAGTTCGCGCACCTCGCCTTTTCCGGACACGGCGACCCTACGCGAGAAATTTCCACTCGTGACACTGCGCGCAACCAGCTGGAATTCCTCGATTACGGCGTTGCTTCTTCGTGCGATTATGAAGGCCGCCAGACCAGACAGGCCGATGAGAACAAGTGCCAGCACCGCTATCCCGATGAATTGATCGCGGAGAAACTCGGTCTCGATGCCATCGGGTGTCGGCCCGCGCTGCAGGAGAACCACTTCGCCGACCTTCCGATTGTCGACCATCAATGGTCTTCGCAATGTCCCTTCCACATCTGTCGGCTTCAACGGGGGACCCGCCAGTCTTTTTCCGTCAGCATCGTAGATCGCAACACGTGGCAAAAAACCCGGAGGAGGAAGTCTTCGGGAACCAACACCGGACTTATCCTCACCGGACGGAGGTAGAAGGCGAGGCTCGCCTCTTGGCCCGGGACGCGGAGGGCCCTGATCCGCATCATCATTGCGTGGAGGCCGCTCGGGCCGTCGGTCAGGTATCAAAGCCGACGCATAGCGAACATCCGGCGTGCGTTGCGCCACGATAAGAGCTTCGGCTTCTTTGGCGAATTCGTCGAGTCTCTGCTCATCGCGCGCATCCAAATAGGCATCGAATCCTCGACTCAGGCTTAGTGCTGAAAGGCCAGCCATCAGCACGGCTGCGATCAGAGCGGTGATCGAGATCAGAAGGAATATCTGGTGGAAGAGGCGCATAAATCTGGAAAATAGCTTAGGCCGGACGAGGCAAACTCCCAAGCACCAATCCACCAAGGCAAGCCAAAATCCATCACATTCCAAGCTTCACTGCGAGATCGGTCTAAGTCTGCGTCTGCTCTTTCTTGAGCCGGTGTATATCGTCGATCAGGTTGTCAATCGCGTTTCTGGACAGACCGTTATAGATGCCGCGAATGCGCCGGTTCTTGTCGATCAGGAGCAAGCTTTCCGTGTGCTTGAAATCCCTCAACGCTTGAGGATCTCCCAAGTCTTCGCTCGCGAAATAGCCCGTCTTCGCAATTCGATAGAGAGCATCTCTGTCTGCAGTCACAAGATCCCAGGTCTTGCTGTCTATACCGCGCTTGCTTGAATAGGCCTGCAAGACCTCGACCGTGTCGATATCCGGCGTGATAGTGTGGGACAGTATCCTGACCTCGTCATCGTCGAGAAATGCATGTTGGACCTTGGTCAGACGCTCATTGATCGGCGAGCAAATGCCTGGGCATGTCGAAAAGAAGAATGTGGCAACATAGATCGTGTTTTCATATGTGTCGCTGGTGACAGCATTCCCATCTTGGTTCGTAAAGGCAAAGTCCGGGATCGCATGGAATCCATCAATGTCACTTGACGACGGATCGAGCCAAACCGGCGTAAATTCTTCACTGTCGTAGTAAGGCAGTGCATCGTTTCCACTGATCGCGGTGCGAGCATTTATCTGCGCTATCGTAGGCTCAGAATTGGTGCCTGTTTGGTGCTGGTGATGTTCATGCCCCTCGTGCGCACTGTCTGAACTGCACCCGGATAGGACAAAGCTAATGGCGGCAAAATGCACTGCTAGCTTAACGGTGTTCGAAGTTGTCTTCATCGCTCTGAACCTGATTCCGGGATCTCCGTACCTAGGCCATTGTCTTGGACCTCAAAACAGATTTTCGAGTTTCTGAGGCCGTATGATCGGCCTCCCCGCACTTCGAAGTTTTCATAGAGTTTGCCATTTTTGCGCCATGCCCGCTGCAACCCGAAAGGCTTCCCATTGTGATAATTGTGACGTTTGTAGTCTTCTCCGGTCTGGTACCAGACCCAGGCTTCACCTTCCTGTTTTCCGTCGTGATAGGTGGTTTCGGACCGACGCTGACCGTTCGCCCACCACGTTCGCGACATGCCCTGTCGCACGCCGTTCACAAAATCGGTCTCAAAGCCCAACGTGCCATCCGGAAACCAAATACGCGAATGCCCATGACGCAATCCATCGCGGTAGCTATCGGACTTCTCCAGACTACCATCCTGAGAATACGATCTTGCTTCGCCGGTGAAAGGAACGCCCTCTAACACTCGTAAGCCGTTCGAAGGATCAATAGTTAGCGCTTCGGCCTCGACAACCTGGCGGTCGTCCCATGAAGCAGCGCCGCCGGTTGCCACGCCTCCAACACAAAGGCCGACACAAGCGGCTAAGGCCAGTCTTGACCGCAAGTTAACCATCAGTTTGTGATCGAGGTCGGTGTGCCCTGATAGGCACCGTCGAACAACAGATAATCATCCTTCCCGTTTACCGTCGAGTAGATTTCATCGACGATATGGTAGTGGTAATGCGGCGTGCTGTTGAACTGGGTTGGCCCAACATGTCCCCCTGCCGCATCGAGGTTTGTTGGCGGCGCACCTGTGCCCCATTCAAGCCGGCCATAAAGAAAGAAGCCATCGGCCAGAATGGCGATCAATTTGCTATCATTGTTCGAAATTGGGGTTGGCTCGAGATGGTAGTGATACACTTGTGGTCCAGTATGAGCACCAAAATTGTCAAAGCCCGATATCACCCCAGTATCGAGATTGATGTTGGGGCCTTCTTGTCCATTAAAGATTGGCGCACCTGTCACGGCTAGTCCGATGGGCCCCAAGGAAGTAGCTGTAGGCGAGCTCGCCAATTGCGGCGATGCATTGACAGTCAGAAAATACCGATTCGTATATTGGTCAATAAAGCCCGGTGACATCTGCGCCACGGTGGTTTCCGGACCCGCATCCACATAGAGACCGCTCGTTCCATCTGGGTCCCAATATGGCGAATAGTGATCAGGCTGGCCGACCGCCTCAAGCGTAACTGTTGCGGCCGCCTGATTGTAGACCACGGTAACATTGTTGCCGAACTGACTGAATTCTGAGGGCAGGCCGGTAGAAGGCGTAGGATCTGGTGTCCCGATTCCTGCGTTAGAAGTGCCGCTTGTACCTGCGGAGTTAGATGCGGTTACCGTACAATTATACTCTGAACCATTGGCGAGGTTGAAGACATTCACGGGACTGGAAACTGCCGTACCGACAAACGAAGAGCCTCCGTTATCGCATGTTGCTTCATAGGAAGTTATAGCAGCGCCACCATTCGAAGCAGGTGGATCAAATGCGAGAGTTAGAAAGCCGTCCCCTACCGTCACTATAGTGACGGTGGGGGCATCCGGCGCTGTTGCATTTGTGCTAGTTCCACCGCCGGTATTGCCGCCTGAGGTCGAATCGCTCGAACCTGTCGCAGACTCATCAGGGCCGCAAGACGTCAGAGCACCTAAAACGCAGGCTATAGAAGCGGTGGAAAGCATCTTCTTCATTTTGGTCGAAGTTGCACTCATTTTCATTTCCCATGTCAGCCAAGAATTACTGGAGCGGAGTTATTGGGAGAATGTGGAGCGAATGTGAGCGGCGCTACTTTTGCAGCTGCAAGCCGGTTAGCCAGCTCTCGTTTTGGCAAACGAGTTGTTCTGTATAGGCCAGCGATAAGCATAGGAGGTACTGTCAGACTAACTGTACCTATTGCGGATTGAGGCAGCTAGGATAGGATCTTTTGATGCCCAGACGCCGCAAACCGCCCAACCCTTTTAAACGCTTCAACTCTTCTCCCGAAATCATTCGACTTGTGGTGATGATGTACGTCCGCTTTCCACTTTCACTGCGGAACGTCGAGGATCTGCTCGCCGAGCGAGGGATTGATATTTGCCACGAGACGGTGCGCCATTGGTGGAACTGGTTCGGTCTACTCTTTGCAGCTGATGTGCAGCGTCAACGGGTCAGCCGGATGCGAGGATTCAGGCAGTGGAAGTGGCACCTCGATGAGGTGTTCGTAAAGATCAATGGCGAGACACACTACCTGTGGCGGGCAGTCGACCAAGAGGGCGAGATCCTCAAGAGCTACGTCACCAAGACCCGCGACAAGAAGGCTGCCCTGCGCTTCATGAAGAAGGCGCTGAAGCGGCATGGATCTCCCAATGAAATCACCACCGATGGCCTCAACTCTTACAAGGCTGCGATGCGCGAGCTTGGTAATACTGAGAAGCAGGAGGTGGGACGATGGGCCAACAACAGGGTGGAAAACAGCCACCTGCCCTTCCGACGACGAGAAAGAGCTATGCTCAGATTTCGACAGATGAAATCGCTACAAAAGTTCGCCTCAGTTTACGCCAACGTTCACAACCATTTCAACGCCCAACGCCATCTTATCGATAGACAGACCTAAAAAGCCTCCCGCTCAGCCGCTCTGGCTGAGTGGCAAAACCTTATGGCTTGATACGCGCTTGGGTAAGGGATCACTGCGCCCATCAGAGACAAGTTGCAGTTAGGCTGACAGCACCCACCGCGCAGAACATACGCCTCGAGACACCCCCTAGTTTAAGGGGGGCAGGAAATTTCATCATCCCTAGGACCTCGTATGATGTGATCACAACAACAGTGATCCCAACATGCATAGTATAAACCGAGAGGGTCATTGAGATGAAATATAAGATTTCAGCGGTCGCCATTGCGATTGCTGCAGGAACCATGGTTGCGGGCGGTGCTGCGGCACAGTTTGGCGGCATTGGCTCTGCGATTAAGCGCGAAGCCGATA
>CALLIO010000170.1 GCA_938009055.1 uncultured Altererythrobacter sp. | reverse complement strand
TTCTAAGGCGAAGGCCCACATCCTTCACGCTCCGCGCGAGCAGCGCTCATTACGGGCATCAGGCGCGGCGTCAAGCCACGCTTGGGACGGGGGCGAGCCTGTTGCATAATGCAGCGGCTTTGGGAAGTGAAAACTGCGCATGGTCCTCGCTCGCGCAAGAAAATTTCACGCTTGCTCCGGCGCGGCTGATTGCTAAGGCTGGCGCAATGCTAGCGCCCGGCGAATCTTCTGAAGAGATCCTGCGCCAGACCGATGGCGTCAAACGTGTGCCCTCGCCCAAGGCAGAGGTCTTTCTAAAGGCCGATTTTCTTAAGCCTGATCTGTGCGAAAAGCTGATCCGGCTGATCGATCTCGACCGGCGGCCATCGACATTGGCCGACTATAATGGCGATGCGACTTTCCGCACGAGCGAGACCTGCGACCTTAATGCCGAGAAGGATGCCGTGAAACAGGTCGAGAAGCTGCTGTTCGACTTCACCGGCATTGATCCGGCCTATGGCGAGACCTTGCAGGGTCAGCGCTATGAAGTCGGACAGGAATTCAAGCAGCACACCGACTGGTTCAATCCTGATGGCCCCGATTGGGAACAGTTTTGCAGTGTCTCGGGCCAGCGGACATGGACCTTTATGGTCTATCTCAACACGGTGGAAGCAGGCGGCGCGACCCGCTTCAAGACTTTGGGTAAGAAGTTTACCCCCACACAAGGCACAATCCTAGGTTGGAACAACCGCAATCCGGACGGCAGCGGGAATGTGAACACGCTCCATCACGCGATGAAAGTGCGCAAGGGCCTGAAATACGTCATCACCAAATGGTATCGCGAAAAGCCGTGGGGCTAATGGCCGCTGCAAACGAAAAAGGCGGCCCGTTGCCGAGCCGCCCTTCCCAATTCAAAGCTGAAACAGCGCCTATTTCTTGAGGGAAAGCCCCCCAAAGCGCTTGTTGAAAGCTGCCACACGGCCACCTTCTTGGATTTGCTTTTGACCGCCCGTCCAAGCCGGATGGCTTGTGGGGTCAATATCTAGTGTCAGCGTGTCGCCCTCCGCGCCCCAAGTGGAGCGGGTTTGAAACTCTGTGCCATCGGTCATTTTGACATTGATGGTGTGATACTCGGGATGACCTTCGGCCTTCATAATACTATTCCTTCATAGCCATTGACCGGTTCCGACCGGACGGGCTGTGTGTTTGGAGAGCGCGCCAACTAGGGCTAGGCGCGCCAAATTGCAAGCGGTTTTGCGTTACGCAGGGGGATCAGCGATCATCGCGGTGAACTCGACCTGACACGTGGTTTTACCCTCGACACTGGCCACGCCCTTAAACTTGTACACGCGGCTGCGTTTCTGGACGAATTCGACATGCATATCGAGCAAGCATCCGGGTGTAACTGGCGCACGAAACTTTGCATTCTCAATGCCCATGAAGAACACCAGCTTGCCCGTACCGGTTAGCTCCAACGTCTCGATACCCAAGATCGCGGCCGCCTGAGCCATCGCTTCGATCTGCAGCACGCCGGGCATAATCGGCGCGCCAGGGAAATGCCCCTGAAAAAACTCCTCATTGAACGAGACGGCCTTTACTGCATGGATACGCTCGCCAAGTTCAAGCGACTTGACCCGATCCACCAGCAGCAAAGGATAGCGATGCGGCAGCGCCTTGAGTATTCGCGCAATGTCATAGCTTAGCTCTTCGCCAGCATTAGCTGTCGTTTCACTCATCGCTTTGCCCCCACAAATGCTGTCAGATCACGCGCGCTTCTAGCGCCCAGCGGGCGCTTGTGCGCCTTGCTGCTGTTGCTGCTGCTGCGCTTGCTGGATGGCTTGCGCGGTAAGCAAAGCCTGCTGGATCTGCTGATAGGTCGAAACCGCGTTACGGCTCGGCTGATATCCTTGCGGCGGCACGATCTGAACCGCAGGCACTTTGGTGTTGAGCGCAGCGGAAACTTGTTGCGTGATGCTGGCCGCTGGTGGCGCATAGATCACCGCATCAGGCGTCACGATCATCTGCACTTGTAATTGCTGGGCGACTTGCTGAACCGAGGCACCATATTGCGCGAGGATTTGATCAACCGCGTAAACGCGTGCCAGATCGACCTGCCCGCTCAATTGCCCCACTTCCTGCTCGATCGCGGCGATGCGGGTCGCTTGTTGAGTGCCTTGCGCGGCCGTTTGTTCCGCTTCGTCCAATTGGCGATCGCCATTGGTGTCGAGCTGCTGCAAAAGCGTTTGGCGTTCTTGACCGCGCGCCTGGATCGTATCGATTTGCGGCTTATAGGTCGTGCCGATCTGCTCATAGGCAGTCTTGAAAGCAGTCGTATTGATAATCGCAAGCGGTGCATTGACCGTAGCGATCTTTCCCTCGACCTGCGCTGCCGCTGGAACAGCGGCGATAGCAGCAGTAGCGATGCTCGCTGCAGCGAGCGTTTTGGAGATCAGTTTCATTAGAATTGTGTTCCTACATTGAAGGAGAATTGTTTCTCTTCGTCACCACGAACTGATTTCAGAACATGGGCGAAGTCGATCCGGAAAGGACCGAAGGGTGAATTCCAGTTTACGCCGATGCCAACCGCGATGCGCGGCGAAGGCGTGTTGCCGAGGAAGACTTCTCGGAAGGCGCCAGCCAAAAGCTGTGGCGTGTTTTCTGTGACGCCATCAGCAGCAATCGGATTGGTCGTTGCTTCAGTGCCAAAGGTTGCATTGCCATCGGTATCAAGCACCGGAGTGCCATCATCGTTGAACAGCTGAACAATCTCCGCAAACAATGCGTTTCCATCTGCATCACGCAATGGAACGCCATCAGGGAAGTTCTGTAGCTGAGGCGTGTCGAGGCCAAACAACGCACCCACATCGAGGAAGATTGATGGCCTGAGCCCCAATTCGCGCGCGCCGGTTCCCAGCGGAATTTCTAGCTCTGCGCGACCAAGGTAATAGGCCCGCCCGCCCAGAGCATCATCGCGGATCAAATCGCGGTCACCGGCCAGCGCTTCATCAAGCGTTGTGGCGCCTTCCAAACGAATAATCCGCGGACCGACCCCGCGAATGTCAAAGCCCCGCATTTGTCCTTCACCGAGGAAGAAGCGGTCGGTGAGCTGGACAGCATCAGAGCCGGCAAAATTGCTGTTATTGTTGCCAAAGGATTCAATCCAACCGCCCTCTGCCGAAAGCGAGAAAATAAATCCTGCTGGCAGCTGGAAGTATTGCGCTGCATTACCCCGCATCCGGGCATAGCGTACATCACCGCCAAGCCCAGCCACTTCACCAGTGACCGAAATGCTGCGACCACGGGTCGGACGCAAGCGGCTGTTCAATGTATTGTAAGCTAGGCTCAATCCGAGAATCGAGCTGGTGCGCTTGCCAATCGCTTCACAAAGGAAGCGGCCGGCAAAGGCTGGTTCGCATGTGCGGATGCCGTCGCCATCAAAATCGCTAAAGAACGAGGCTTCATCCACACTCACATCATCAATATTGAGCGTGTAGCTTGCGACCAAAGAGGTGAATTCGGTGAGCGGAACACCCGCGCGGACCGAAAATCCGGTCGTCGATTGCTCGTAAGTCGACAGGCCACGATCAAAGAAGTCGTTGTCGAAATCTCGGCGAAAAATGTCGATACCAGCCGAGATATTGCGGTCGAACACATAAGGGTCCGAAAAGCTCAGCTGCGCACTTTGTGAAAAGCGCGAATAGTTGACGCTGGCGCCGATCGTTTGACCACGCCCGCGGAAATTGCGCTGGCGGATCGAGGCAGAAAGGATGAAGCTTTCAAGCGAGGAGAAACCGGCTGACAATTGCAGCTCGCCGGTTGGTTGCTCTTCGACATTGGCCTCGAGCACAATCCGGTCAGGTGCGCTGCCTGCAACCTGATTAACTTCGAAATTCTCCTGGAAATAGCCCAGCGAAGTAATCCGTGCAGCCGTCCGGTTGACTTGCAGCGAGTTGAACGCATCGCCTTCGCTGATGCGGAACTCGCGGCGGATAACCTTGTCCTGAGTGAGAGTGTTGCCGTTGACATCGACCCGCTCGACATAAACGCGCGGCGCTTGGCGCAGCACGAAATTGACGTTCATTTGCAGGGCGTCTTTATCGCGGCGGAATTGTGGAGCGACATCGGCAAAAGCATAGCCAAACGTGCCGGCAAGCTCGGACAATTGCTCGACCGTGTCCTCGACCGATTTGGCATTATACCAAGCGCCAGTTTTCATCGCCAGATTGTTGGTCATCCGGTCGCTATCAAAATCGCGCAGCTGGCTCTCAACCGTCACATCGCCGAATTTGTAACGCTCACCCTCTTCAACCACATAAGTGATAATGAAATCGCGCTTATCAGGCGTCAGCTCTGCGACTGCGGAGACGACGCGGAAATCAGCATAACCTTCGGTTAGGTAGAACTGCCGCAGCTTCTGCTTGTCAAAGGCAAGCCGGTCGGGGTCATAGCTTGTGTTCGAGCTGAAGAAGCTGGTCAGGCGCGCTTGCTTGGTGACCATCTCGCCACGCAATTTGCCATCGGAAAATTCTTCATTGCCGATTATGTTGATCTGGCGGACTTTGGATTTGGGGCCCTCGTTGATCTCGAACACAATGTCGACGCGGTTCTGCGGGAGCTGAACCATCTTGGGTTCAACCGTTGCAGCAAACCGCCCTTGCCGCTTGTACAGCTCGATAATGCGGGCAACATCGGCACGCACTTTGGAT
>CALLIO010000169.1 GCA_938009055.1 uncultured Altererythrobacter sp. | reverse complement strand
GCTTGTGGCCCGTCTTGTGGCTGAAGATCGAGCGATAGCAAGCGACCAGCAATTGCAGATCCGAACCGCGTTGGAGACGAAAGCGGCTGCAGCACAGGCCTCGCAACAAGCCAGTGCGGCTTCGCTTGCTTCGGCCACCGTATCGCAGGGCACAGCAACCCCGTCGCCAAGTCCGGCTCCGCGATCAGAACCGGTCCAAACGTCTTTGCCCGCTGACCTGCTTAGCGACGCAGCCCAAATATCTTCAAAAGCCCGCACGCCCGCGCCCTTAACTCAAGCCCAGCCATCGCCAGGGTTCGTAAGCGCGCAACCTACGATCGCAAATGCCAGTCCTTCGCCTCTTCCAGTGGGCGATACTATGCCTGCTTTGCGTGACACTGCCCCGCTTGAACGACTGGTCGAGACTGTCTCGCAGATGCGCGAGGCCGGTCAAGCAGGCCGCGGTGAGCTTGCCCTTAAACATGCCGAGTTTGGCACCATTTCCATGCGAGTCGCGGCCAATGAAGGCGAGCTTCAGGCGCGCTTGTCCAGCCGTGATCCGGGCTTTGTTGTCGCGGCGCAAAATGCCTTGGCTGAACGGTCCGTGGCGGCGAGCCAGGAAGCAAGCTTCAACAGCTCGCGGCAAAATGATGGTTCAAGCACCAATGAACAAAACCAATCGCGTCTTGCCGGTAATCAGTCCGATCAAAGCCAGCGCCAGCAGGCGCAAGATGGATCGGGAACTCCGCCAACTAGGGGTGAACACGGTGAGCGCGGTTTATCGGCTGATGACCATATTCCCTCCACTAGAGCAAATGCAGGCGGTTCGAACACGGATCTGTTTGCGTGATGCGGCCCATAAGGCGGGGCATAGCTGAGGAATTGAGACACGATGGCCAAAGGTAAGGATAAAGACAAAGCCAAGGACGGCGAGGACAAGCCCAAGGGCGGCGCCCTCAAAATGCTGATCTTTGCGATTGTCCTGCTCGCCGTCGGGGCGGGCGGCGCCTATGGCGCGTTTGCTGCCGGACTGATCGGCGGAGGCGAGGTCAAGGAAGACAACAAGCCCAAACTTGTCCGCAAGGGCGAGGAAGACCCCTATGCGCCTGCTGGCGAGGGGAAGGGTGATGAACAGGTTTCCATTGTCCACGGCGAAGGCGGCAGCGAATTTCGCACGGCCTATTACACTTTTGCAGAGCCTTTCACTTCCAACCTGTCGGATTCCCCGGCGCTTATTCAAGTTGATCTGGCCGCATCCACCCAGCGTGACGGGCGGGTTTTGCAATGGCTTAGCCAGCACGAATTGGCGGTGCGCAGCGCCATCCTGACCGAGCTCGCCAATACGCCGGAGGCCGATATTTATTCTTCTGATGGCAAGGATCGGCTCAAGGCCAGCATCACCGAAGCTATCAATTCAGTGCTGACCGAAAAAGAAGGCTTTGGCGGTGTCGATGATGTCCATTTCAAGGCGCTTTTGGTCCAATGAAGCCGCAGCATGACTTTGTCGCCGAGCGCGCTGTTGCCCAACATTGCGAAGAGTTGTTCGCAAAGGAGCCGAGCGCTGAGGATCAAGCGCAAGAGCTCGCAAATTTCGCGAGGAAACTGACGCGCCAACTTGAAACATCGTTGGCCTCGCAATTGGGCAGCGATGCCCTGCAGATTGCCTGTGAAGAAGTAGGCAAACGCACAGCTGCCTCGCTTTACAAGGCGATCGGGTCGGCATCTGCGAATATGTTCGTGAAATGCGGCAATGGTGAATTGCCGCTGCTTTTGTCGGTTGAATATGGCCCCGCGCTGGCTTTGACCGAACAAGCTTTTGGCGGTGCGGTTGGCGCAATTGAAAGCGATCTGGCGCAGCTGCCGCGTTCAGCGTGGTTGGTGCTCGAGGCGATAGCCAAGCAAATCGCTTCTGGCTTTTCAGCCGCTGGCGAATTTGGAGATGCAGCCGAATTCGCAGGATCGCATGATAATCCGGCCAAACTCGGCGCTTTTGGCAAGTCAGAGCGCTGTCTCGTCTGGCCCACGGTTTTGACATTGCCTGGCGAGGTTGAACTGCCATTTCGCATCGTGACGAGCGAGGAGGCTTTCCTTGCTGCGCTCGAAACGGGCGGAACTGGCGGGGCGGTTCAATCTGCGCCAGCTGATCTTGCTACCAATGCGCTGCGCTTTGGCGATCTGCCTTTGCCGATCCACGCGATCCTTGCCGAGCTGACTATGCCGGTCTCGCAAATTGCTGCGCAAAAACCGGGCGATTTCATCCCCTTCGCACCGCGCCGCGAAGTGCCTTTGCTGATCGGCGATAAAGCGGTCGCACGCGGACAGATTGGCGCGCTTGACGATCAGGTCGCGCTCAATGTGACGCAGGTCTTATAGTGGAGCATCAGCCATGAACCTTGATCCATCGGCGCTTGGCCGGCTTGGCGATGTGCAGGTCAATCTGTCGGTCGAGCTAGGCCGCACTGAATTGACTCTGAAAGATGTACTCGCGCTGCAGCAAGGCAGTGTGGTTTCGCTCAACCGGCTAACGGATGAATTGCTGGACGTGACGGCCAATGGCAAGCCCATCGCGCGCGCTGAAGTGGTTGCGCAAGATGGCCGATTTGCCTTGCGCGTGGTCGAGCTCGTCGGCGGCACACAAGACAGCGTGCCGTCAGCCTCTTGGCCGCCCGCCAATGCGCCAAAGGAGGCCCCGCAAGAAGTCGCCCAACCGGTCGCTGATCCGTCGATTGGTGAAGCACCTCAAAGTCCGCCAACGCCATGATGGCGAGCTACTTCCTTAAGCTGGCGCTGCTCTTGCCGCTGCTTGCGCTGATGATCTGGGGCAGTGTGAGACTGGCCAAGCTCGCGCAATCACGACTGGCTGATCAAACGCAAAACGGGCGGGGGATCAAACTGGTCGAAACCGCCTTTCTGGCACCCGGCATCCGGCTTGCTGTGGTCGAGTTTCGCGGGCGTGAGATCCTGCTGGGATGTTCTAAACAGGGGCTGACGCGGCTGGCTGAATGCGAGGCAGAGGCCCTACCTGCTACAGAAGAAAGCGCCCAGTGATGCGTGCGCGCTGCTTATCCCTCATCGCGATTGTATCAGCGTTTATGATGCTGGCCGCGCCTGAAGCGGCGATCGCGCAGACCGCAGCGCCGAATGTGGCAGCCTCTGAGCCAAACGAGGCGCTGCAAGGCGTGGGCTCTGCGATTGAGCGGGCTTTGGGCGGCGAAAGTGCCGAGGAATCCACGCCGCTTTCCTTCTCG
>CALLIO010000168.1 GCA_938009055.1 uncultured Altererythrobacter sp. | reverse complement strand
GGGAAAGCCGTTTACGATACAACAATCGATTGGGTTGATGATGATTGCACCGGAAACGGTGCATTGGATTGAATAGAGCAACTTTTAGTCTGTCGTCGGCGCTTTCATTGCCAGTCCCATCGCCAGCAAGCCAGGCACAATCACTCCGGCAAAATCTGAAGCAGCGATCGCATCAAACGGAAAGCCTCGATGCATCCAGATTGTGAGGTGGAACAAGGCATGGAGGAATGGCCATGCTGCTCCGATCACCAGCACATCGCGCCGCCCGATTGTGGCGCCATAAGCAAGCGTTGCTCCGCCCACGAGAAAGGCGAAGGACACATCGCGGATGAAGTGGAAATTGAACGGGCCCATCTCAGCCAAGCCGGGCGTGGAATCGTAGAATATCTGCGGGAAAAAGAACAAATAGGCTGACGTCAGCACAAAATAGGCAGCGAGCACATAAAGGATGATTTTTCGCATTGTGTTTAGCCTTTCATTCGATCGCTTGGGTTCAAACTCGCGTTAGAGCCCTCGCCAAATCTTCGCGCGATCCCCATCAGCCGCGCCGAACCTTCTGCTATCACAAGGTGTCGAGCGGAAGCGCTTAGTATAACACAGTCTCAATTCTTGTAGCCATCCACGCTCGTTCAGTTTCACGCCAATATGCGCGCGCTCCCACCCATCATTCGCATCGGCCAATGCGCCTCTGATATCGCCTGCGGTCAGCCCGTCACGGCGCGATAAACGATCATAGTTGGGAATGCGCAATCCATTCCACAAAATGCGAGTGACTTTGAAGTAGGTCGCAGGCGGCTTGCCCATGCAGCTGCCATGCTTGACCCATTGCCGTGCGATCAAACGAGCAGAGGGCATCATGCACAAATTGCGGCGAAGTTCGGCAGCCGTCAGTGTGTAGCGAGTGCGACAATATTGCGGCCAGCTGTTGGGGCGGCCCGTTCCGCTACCAACCCCTCTGCCATCGGGCCAAAGCCCATGCACTACGAGGCCAAAGCGCCCGTTCTTGCCGCTGCATTGCGTGGCATGCGCGCGTTGACCTTCACGCGGTTTGCAGAATTCCGGACTCCACGAAAGCGCCATTGTGTAGCCCGTAACTGGCATGCGCCGCTCGCGCCCCTGATCCGCATTGGGCACAGCAATATTTTGCGGCATGCGGCATTGGTATGCTTGGGCCTGAACTGTGGCGGGAATGGCTAGCGCTGCAAAGGCGAGCACAGCCCTATTCAAAAGTGCTGGCATCCACGGCCTCCCTCTTTGCCATCCAGCGATTGGATGCGGGCATGAAGAGCATCACAAGCGCGCATAGAGTCAGGCCAGGTTCGACCAAATAGCCAATCGAGACATATTCATCCTGTGCCCAAATCATTACCTTTTGCGGCATGTCTAGCAAATCCCACGCGGAAGCAATCGCCACTAGCCAGCGGGCAAAGCGGATGGCGCATCCGTAGATCATCGCCACTGAAATGAAGGCGATTGAAAGTTTGGCGGACAAGAACACGATGGCGCGGTCTTCATTCCATTCGAGCCACGGCATTTGAAGAGCGAGCAATTCGTGCATCGGCGGCGAGAATTGGAGCGCTTGAATATAGGAAGTGACAGCTGCAGCGATGAATGCGCAGGCAAACAGCTTGATTGAAAGCGGTCTTGGCCCCTTGGCAAGCTTCACAATAGCGCGAAGTCCAGTCCGATATCCGCTGCTGGCGCGCTTTGCGTTAGCCTGCCGACAGAGCAATATTGCACGCCGCTCGCCGCTTTTGCTTTGATTGTATCCAAATTGATTCCGCCCGATGCTTCGCAAGGCACGCGGCCTGCTACGATTCCCACTGCTTCGCGCAGCACGTCTGGCGACATATTATCGAGCAGCAAATGATGCGCGCCTGCCTCCAATGCAGGTTCAATCTGGTCGAGCCGGTCGACTTCGCAAATGATATGCTCAACGCCTGCTTCTGCTGCGCGGCGCACCGCTTCACCCACAGAGCCTGCCACGGCCACGTGATTGTCCTTAATCATGGCGGCATCCCACAGCCCCATGCGGTGATTTTGCGCGCCGCCCATCCGCGTCGCGTATTTCTCTAACATCCTGAGGCCGGGGATCGTCTTGCGCGTGTCGAGCAGCACGCAAGTCTCGCTATCCATAGCGTCGACATATTCGCGCGCCATGGTCGCTATGCCGGACAAATGCTGGACTGTGTTGAGCGCGCTGCGTTCCGCTGTCAGCATAGCGCGAGCATTGCCGGAAAGGCGCATCAGATCGCTGCCCGCTGGCACTTTCGCGCCTTCTTCCACCAACACTTCAATCTCCATATCGGGGTCAAGCGCGCGGAAGAAAGCTTCGGCAATGGGCAAGCCTGCAACGGTGATGGGATCGCGGCTGTCCATGACGCCGGAAAAGCGAGCGCCCGCTGGAATGACGCTTTCGCTCGTTACATCCTTGCCGCCGCCCTCAAGACCAATGCCAAGGTCTTCGTCCAGCGTATTGCGAATGAATGTATCGAGATCGAAACCGGGAAGAGTAAAAGTCATAGATGCTCAATAGCCGGACCTACAGGGTCCGCAAGCGAGTCATTTGTTTTGCGCAAGCGCGTCCGCGCTCGCGATATCCTCGCGCCTTCCGGCGCTGCGGGCGGGCAGTCGCCCTTGCGGCTCGCTAGTCGCTCGCCGTTTGGTTCATGGTCACGGCAGTCAGAGCGCGACCGCGCGACGACCGGTTAGGTCGCCCTCGCGGAGGCCGTTGCGTATGCAACTGGCCGTGAGCGCAAACTAATGCACGAATCTCGCCACAACATCGCGGTAGCTGCGCGAGACTTTTACCTCGGCACCTGATTCCAGCACAAGGAAACACTCGCCATTGGTGTGCGGCTTAACCTGACGAACCTGGTTCAAATTTACGATTGTTGAGCGATGAACGCGCTGGAAATTCTTGGGGTCCAGCCGCCGCTCCAGATCCTTCATCGTTTCGCGCAGGATCAGCGAATTGTCGCCCGTATAGATGCACATATAATCGCCGGCTGCTTCGATATGTTCAATCGAATCCACTTCGACACGGAAGATCTGCCCGCGATCCTTCACATTGATGAGCTTTTCAAACCGCTCTGAACTTTCGCTTTCGCCTTCGGAAATGGCATCCGCCTTGTCGGGCGCCACTTCCTGCAGAACCGCTTTCAGCTTATCCGCTTCCTCAGATGATCGCTTTTCAGCCATACGAACACGAACACGCTCGATCGTATCGGCAAGCTTGTCCTCATCCACGGGCTTCATCAGATAATTGACAGCATTGGCTTCGAATGCGCGCACAGCGTGCTCTTCATAGGCTGTGACGAAGACGAACAAAGGTGGCTCGATTTCCATCACCCCTTTGACCACGGAGAAGCCATCAAATCCCGGCATTTGAATGTCGAGGAAGACCAGATCGGGCTTTTCAGTTTTGATCTTGCGGATAGCCTCGCGGCCATTGAGGCATGTGTCGATAATCTCGACATCCTCAAACGGTTCGAGCCGCAATTGCAGGCCCTGGATGGCGAGTTTTTCATCGTCGACGAGGATGGTGCGAATTGTCATATTATGATCCCATCGATTGTGGTGTTGGCGCAGCGAGTGTGGGGGTGGGCGCTGCGTTTTGCGAATTGTTCTGAGTGGAAGTTAGGGCGTCATCGCTTTGCGAATTGTGAACGGGTCCCTCCTCCAATGGTTCGAAGGGTATTTCGATAAACACGCTAAACCCTCCCGAAGGGTTCGATGTGATCTCGAAGCGGTGCTTTTCGCCATAGGCCTGCGCCAGACGGCTCTGAATATTGGCCAGACCGACTCCAGTTGAGGTCGTATCGCGTGCCCCGGGGCGTTCGGCGGCCAGAAGCTCGCCCTGGATCGGGCCCGATGCGCCTGGCCCTGTGTCCTCCACGCCCACTTGGAGCCTGCCATTATAAACCCGCGCTTCCAGCGAAATGCGTGCGCCTTCCTCTTGCGGGCTGACAGCATATTTGATCGCGTTTTCAATCAACGGCTGGAGCAACATGGAGGGGAGCTGCGCTTTCAAAGCTTGCTCTTCAACGCTGAAATGGGTGCGCAAGCGCTCTTCAAACCGCATCCGCTCAATATCGAGATAAAGCTGCAAAGTTTCCACTTCCTGCGCCAAAGTCACTTGGCTGCCGGGCTCGGAAACCAGCGTGTGGCGCAAGAAGCTGGAAAGCCGTGTCAGCATCGCATTGGCAGGCTCGGTTTGCTTGAGCAGCACCAGCGTGCTGATCGAATTGAGCGTATTGAACAGAAAATGCGGATTGAGCTGATAGCGCAGCATGGCCAAATGCGCGCTGGTCGCTTGCGCTTCCAGCCGTTCAAGCCGGTCTGCTTGTTCCTCAACCGTCAGGAAGTAATTGATCGCATAATACAGCGCGCTCCATCCCCCCATCAAGGTAAGCGGGATATAGGACAGGCCGATAAAGCGCTGGGCGAATGTCGTTTCGCGCGCGCCGGCGTAATACAGCCCCTGCACCCAAGCATCGATCGACACATGGACGATCACAGCCAGCAAAAGCGCGATCATCGTCATGCCCCAAGTGACCAGCGGCTTGCGGTCGATCAGCTGGCGATAGGCGACTGACAGCACGAGGCTGATCGAAAAGCCAGTGACGGTGGTGACGAAAATCACCAGCAGCAGATCAAGTGGCAATCCATTGGCCAAAGCGGACATTGCGCGCAGCAGGAACACACTGCCCCAGCCAGCCAGCTGGAGATACCAGAACGCCTTGTTCTTATCGGCGAAGAAGGGCGTGGGTCTGAAGGGCAACATTGCCATAGTTCGCTCACTCTAGCGCAAACACGGCTTGGCGCGCCAATTGTTTTGGCGGTTTTCACCTTATGCGTTACACTGCCGGTCAAACATAAGCGGGAAGAGGAGCTGAGCAGATGAATGATATGAGCGACACGCCAAAACGGGCAGGCTTTTCAGCCATGGTCGATGGAACCAAGGAAGATTGGGACATCATCGGCGGCGAATATCGCAGCTTTGCCAAGGGCGTGGCCGACCGTGTGCTTGACCATTTGCGCATGCTGGATGGTGACTTTGGCGGCTTTCCAGTCGACCGGCTCGAACATTCGCTGCAAACCGCAACCCGCGCACATCGCGACGGGCGCGATGAACGCTATGTCGTGATGGCGCTGCTGCATGACATTGGCGATACTTTGGGGACTTACAATCACCCCGATGTGGCCGCAGCCATCATCAAGCCGTTTGTTTCAGAAGAAGTGCATTGGATTTGCGAACAGCATGGCGCGTTCCAGGGCTATTTCTATTTCCATCATGTTGGCATGGACCGCGATGCCCGCGAGAAGTTTCGCGAGCATAAATATTTCGAAGCCTGCGCCCATTTCTGCGAAATGTACGACCAGTCATCGTTTGATCCGAATTATGACAGCCTGCCGCTGGATTTCTTCGAGCCGATGGTGCGCCGCGTAATGGCTAAGCCGATCAATTCGATGTATGCGAAAGTCGCCGAGGAAGCCTAATCGCTCGCCGTTTCTGGCCCAGTCCCTGGCTCGTTTAAGGGCTCGATTTCGCGGCGGAAATCCGTTGACCAATCCATCGCCGATTCAACTGTGTCGCCCCCATAGCGCCGCGCTAGCACTAGCTTTGCCTCTGCTTCGATATGTTCAGCTCGCTCGTCCCAGCCTTCGTGCGTGCGCGCGCGGAAAATCCCTTTGGAGTGTTTGGGCCCCCAGCGCTCCATAAAGCGCACTGCGGCCATCGGATCATATCCGGCATTGGCGAGCAGCCACGGCATTAGCCGATCCGCTTCGCGCTCTGTTGCGCGCACATTGCGGCGTTTGCGCCCATTGGCATCAAGCCATTTGCGATGTTTGAGGAGGTTGTGCGCCAGCTCATGCGCGATGACGGCTGCAAATTCGCTTTCAGCATAGGCAAAGCCGGGGAATTGCGATCCGAATTGCACGCGGCTGCCATCTGCCAGCGCTTTTTTGCCACCGCTTCTCAGCTCGAAGCGAGTGGGGCAAACCTTTGCTCCGGGCAAGTCAGCTTCTGATCCATCGCCAAAGGTAAGCCGGACTGACCCGCGCGCAGCCAACGCAGCATCAATCGCATCATGCGCGCGTTTGAGCCGCTTCCAATCCAAGCGCTCTTCAGCGGGCCATTGGTTGATCTGGGCGCCTTCGATTGCTGTGATTTCCTGACCAACCTGAGGCCCCTTGAACATTTCCATCGTCGATACAGATGCCAGAGCAAAATTGCCCTTCAGCCCCAGCGCGCGCTGCATTTTCTCCGGCTCGGCAAAGCCAGCCATATCAACCAAGGTGATGCCAATGGATAGCTGCGCATCCTTGCACAAATCGGCATTGGCGCGTACCAGCGTCCAGCCGATGGCTTGCAAGCGGCGGTTTTTGACTTGCATGGCTTCGTAAGATGCACGCAATTCGTCTTGTTCGGAATCGGTTGTGGCCCTTGCCGGACTAAGCGCGATCAGTGCAGCGAAAACTATCAGAAGCGCATGGCGCATCAGCTGGCTGCGCTGTCGATCGCCTCTTTCAGCGCGTCAAATCCGACCGCTCCTTCAAAGGCTTTGCCGCCTGCGACCCAGCTGGGTGTTCCGCCAAATCCAAGCGCTTCGGCTAGGCTGCGGTTCTCCAAAAGCTCCAAATCAACTGCCGGCGAATTGGCATCAGCTTCTGCGCGCACCATATCCAAGCCAGCTGCCTCAGCCGCTGCGCGAACGCTGGCGGGATTGGCGGGGCCAGCAGCGAACATTTGTGAGTGGAATTCAGCGTAAAGCCCTTGCTTCGCCGCGGCGAGCGCCATGCGCGCTGCTTCCTCGCTGCCTTCGAAAATCGGCATTTCGCGCAAAACCACTTTGATTTCAGGATCGCTCGCGACCAGCTTTTTCACATCGGCATGGGCGCTGCGGCAATAGCCGCAATTGTAATCGCTGAATTTGACCAGAACTTTCGACCCTTTGGGATTGCCCATCACTGCGCCGGGGAAACCATCCACTACATCATCGGACACGCCCGCCAGCCGCTCGCTTGCTTCTTGTGCTTGATACGCTTCGGCCATCTCGGGCAGGATTTGCGGATTGTCCATCAGATAGGCCTTGGTGCGCGTGTCAGCCAAGCCAGAATAGGACCAGATCGCTGCCCCGATAAAGCCGAAGAGCAAGGCAAGAGCAGAATTGAAAAACAGGTCTTTCATGCGTGATATATCCGGTTGAGTAGCGGGAAATGGCGCTTTGATAATCGCGCCGCATCAGGGCTAGTTGCGTTCGCGGATTTTCTCAAGCTCGGCGCGCGCTTGCAGTCCAATATCTTGCGCGCGCAGCCAGTCGGCTGTCCCCTCTTCCAATCCAGCTTCGGCAAATTGCGCGCTGCGCAGGGCATCGGTGTAGCGCCGCGTCATCACTTGCTGTTCTGCGCTGGCAAGGCGGGCGCGGGGAAGGTCGCCCTTGGCAGCGTAAACAACGCCAAGCTGATACCATGCGAAGGGATTGCGCCGGTCGCGCCCGACCGCTGTGCGCAACACTTGTTCCGCTTCTGGGTGATTGGCTTCGTCCTCTGTGGCGATCAGCGCATGGCCAAAGATTGATGCGATCAAAGGATGATGGCCTGACAATTCCGTGGAGCGGCGCAAGGGCACAAGCGCTTCTGTCGGGCGGCCCGATTCCAGCAGCACTTGGCCTTGGAGTTCGAGGAAATAGGGATCGTTTGGATCAAGCGCGAGCAAGGCATCCGTTTCCGCCATTGCCTTATCAATCAGCGCACTCTTGTGATAAGCATAGGCGCGGGCATAGCGCGCTGGCACGCCAGTGTCGGTTTCAGGATAGGCTTGGAGTGTGCGCTTGGGCTCAGTCAAATAGCCATAGAGCTTGGCCTTGGCGCGTTTGAAGCGGCGTTCGATGTCAGGATCGTTGGGCGTGTCCCATGCCGGATCAACGACATAGACTTCGCGCAGGCGAGAAATACGCTGCGATGACAATGGGTGCGTGCGGTTAAACTCTGAATCGGGGTCTTGGTTATAGCCATAGCGGCGCGATTGGTTTTGCAGCTTGCCAAAGAAGGCGAGGCTGCCGCGCCCTGAAATTCCAGCGTCCGACAAATATTGCGCGCCAGCCGCATCGGCTGCACTTTCCTGAACGCGGCTGAAGGCAAGAAATTTGCCCAATGCAGCACGCTGACCAGCCTGAAACACGCCAAAGGCCGCATCGCCCGCGCCGGCCAAAGCTGCGCCAACGCCAAGCAACAAGGACAGAATTGAGATATTGGTTGCAGCGCTTGCGCCTTCGTTAAAACGCACGATATGGCCGCCTGTGATGTGTCCCAGCTCGTGAGCAATCACACCTTGCACTTCATTCGCGCTGTCAGCGGCATCGATCAGGCCGGCATGGATATAGACTGCTTGCCCGCCAGCGACGAAGGCATTGATCGATGGGTCATTGATGAGCACCATATCGACATTGCCCGGCGCAAGGCCTGCTGCCTCAACCAGAGGCGCGGCCATATCGTCGAGCAGCGCTTCCGTCTCTGCATCGCGCAGGATGGATTGTGCCATCACTGGCTGAACAGCGAAGGCAAGAGTGGCAAAAGCCAGAATCAGATTGATGAGGGAGCGCATGGAGATGAGGCTAACGCGTTTCGGCCTGAACGGAAACTGAAGTTTGCTCAGCCTGCTTGGGCCGCTTTGGCTTGGACGCAGCAGATTGAGCAAATTCGGCAACCATGGTGACAATCGCTGGATCACGCCGATAGGGGCTGGCAAAAGCCATCAATGGCCGATTGTGATCCATCTCGGCGAAAAACTCAGCGCGCGCATCGTTGCCAGTGCTTGCAAAAGCTTTGGCCAGAACGCGCGAATTGCGCGGATAGACAAGCGTATCCTGCTCGCCATGGATAAGCAGCATTGGCGGCGCATCCTCGCGCACGGCATTGATCGGCTGAGTGGCTTCAGGGTCGGGATAGTCGCCAAAGGAGGCAATCGTTGAATCGCTATCGAAGGGATAGAAATCATACGGTCCGGCAAGGCCTATCACGCCTTTGATTGCGCTGGCTGATAGCCCTTCGGCTTCAAGCCATTGCGGATCAAGCGCGCTCATCACCGCATTGTACGCACCCGCGGAATGTCCAGCGAGAATGATGCTGTCGGGATCGCCGCCATGCTGGGCAATATTGGCTTTAGTCCAAGCAATGGCGCCAGCTGTATCCTCAAGCATGGCTGGGTATTGGACATC
>CALLIO010000167.1 GCA_938009055.1 uncultured Altererythrobacter sp. | reverse complement strand
CTATCGGCCCTGCGTGTGAATTCCAGCGCCATCGTTTCGAAGCCGTCATTATGAAGGCGCTGCGCTATTTCCAGCAGGTGCGCGAGGTCGGATCTGAGGGCGTCCATGCCCGTTAATTACGGCATGGGTGTGGGGCGCTATACGGACGGCTTATTTAAGCGTTGGGCCGAGCCCCAAAAACGTGAATGTTTCATGGTCCCCGCTTGACCTCCCAAAAACCTCGTTCGTGTCGAGCAAATACGTCGAGCCATGAAAAGACCAGCTATTAGAATCGCCGCCATCAAATTTGGCCAATGTTCTTTCGCCAGTCCAATTGCTCTTTAACCAATAATAGCCCGCGTCGAAGCCGCGTACCCTGAAGGCTTTATCAGGAAGGCAAGGCTCTTCTAGTTTAGCGCGTTCGCGTTCGAAAGACTCTTCGTCAATTTCCATTTTCGGAAATGCTTTCAGGGCTATTGATCGCTTTTATAGGGTTTTCAGCCATGCCTTACGATACCCCAACCGCTATTCTATTTCAAGCACTGCGCGCCTCTTGCACCCGCAATATGGCAATTGCCCCGGCTCATCACCTGCGGGCGTGCCAATCTCAAACTTCTTGCCATCGCGCGCCCTGTGCGTGTCTCGATAGTGAACCTTGCCGCTGTGTTGCCAAGCGAATGTGCGAACCCCAGCCTGCGCCAATCTCTCGCGATCCAAAGAGGATGTTAGCTTCTGCAATTGATCGGCGGCCACATTTACCGAACGGCGGCGCTCAATGCCCACCGCACGCCTAAGCTCTGCGGCAACCTCGCGCGCTGGTGTGCGGTTTTGCAAGCCGCGAAAAACAGCATCGCCAATGCGTTGCCGCATGGAATCGGAAATGTTGGTTATTAGCGAGGTGTTGCGGCGAATGGCGGTTTCCAGAGTCTCGCGCACATCGCCAGCACTAAGGATGGTTGATAGGTCGACCCGCGTTGGCGATATGACGGCGGCAATCCAGCGCTCAAGGTGCCATGTCTGCACGCGCTCGGCCCAGAAGCGCAGGCGGGGCGTTAGGATAAGCAGCAGCCCATCCGCTTGCCTGCGCGCATCGTCAAGCGTTGCGTCTAGGTCAGCGGCGGTGTCTGTGGTGATGTCGGCTAAAGAGGCCTCGTATTGCGCGATCAAGCGGGGAAGCGCATCCACATATGGCTGATAGACCTGCCGTGTGATAGCAGCCAGCTCGCGCGCGAACATGCGTGGCGGGATGATGGCCCTAAGGGTTGCGTCCTTGCGCCTACCCTGCGCCTTGGCAAGCTCGGCTAGGTTGAATTGCACAATTATCCGCGCTTTGTCTGAATTGACGGTGGTTCGGGTGGCGCGAAGCCCACAGCCCTAGGCTCTTGAGGTTTATCAAGCGCCTTATCTTTGAACCACGGTTTCCAGCTATTCTCGGGTCGATAATCCATGTCTAGTCCCGCACTTCCTCAAACTTCTCAGGGCCAAGCTCAATCGCGCCTTGGTATGCCTCGACACCCTCAAGATCGACGGATTCTCCAGTCAATGAAATGTGTGGCTGATAGTCGGGGTAGTCCCAAGAAGCGCCGTTATGCTTGATTTGCTCATGACGCCAACCGAGTCGCGACGAGCTGAACATCAAGACGGCAGTGCGATCGCCAAGCGGCTCGACAAGCCGAGGGCCGCCCGGTTCAATCGTGACTGTGCCATCCTTCTCTTGATTCCACTCACCCTCAATCGCAATCCAGTCAACGGGTGTGCGGCTGTATGCGATGGTGACATGCAAGTCCTCTTGAAGCTCACCCAACCCCTGCTCTGCTGCCCAATCTTGGATTTCAGAGCGATTAAGAACGGGCCGAGAGACGTAAAGCGTTCGAGGTGCCGCATCAACCATATCCGTAGCCCCACCCTCCAAACGTGGATCCGGCTCAAAGTCTGGCAAAGCGTCCTGCGCGTCCTTAATGCCGGGCAGGATGCCATCAGCTTCAAGCATGGCGGGCGCAACATCGGCAACGGCATCGGCGGACAATGCGCCAGCCTGAATATAGCCGACAATCGCCTTGGATTTACGCTCGCCAATCTCCGCCTTTTCCTTTTCGGTCATCTCGGACAGCGGTGGGAAGCTCCACTCAAGCGGCTGATCGAACATAAATTGGTCGATGTGATCGAGGGCGGGCTTCAGCTTCTCCACCTGATCGGATGACAGCCGGTCTAGATAATTTTGCTCATCGCCCTCGCCTGAGCTGTTCATGCCATCGGGGGATTTGCCGAGGAATCGCGTGGCTGGAATATCAGCGGCGCCGGCAACCGTGGCGAGGTAGTGCATGGAAACCTTGTCCATGTTCGACCAATTGACTTGGCGCGTTTCCCACTCGTCCTCTGTATCGAGGATGCGCGAACGGTGGATTGAAGCGCCCATTTGCGTCGCCTCAACGCGGCGCTTAAGTGTTTTCTCACCCTCAGCGTCACCGAGCAATTGGGTTAGCTGCTTGAATTTATAGGTATCGGTCTTGGCCTCGTCGATCAGGCTGGCAAACCCATCGGCGGCCTTGTCTGCGTTCTGCACGGCATTGCGAACGGACGTGTAAACGGGATCGCCCCAATAGCTTTGCTCACTTTGCGAGCCGACCACGCGGTCAGGCACGTCGCGGCCCTTAAACGGGATGAAGCGGCTTGGGTGAATGAATACCGAGCCAGTGTTGCCCGCATTGAGCGTCCATAGCTCAGGCTCGCCGTAAAGAGGATCGCGCGGGTCTCGGATTAGCCGCTCGAACGATAGCTCGTCGCGGGTGAATACATGCAGGTAGGTAAGTTCGGCGCCCTCATTGATGGGTTGATCAAGGTTGGCGTCATTGGTGCCAAGGAAAATCGCACCGCCGCCTAGGTCGCCATATTTCAGCGCCTTTTTCAGCTTAGCCCATAGCTTGAGCTCTTTCTCGCGCTCTTGGCGGGCCTCAACCTCTTCTGGCTCGCCCTGCCATGCACGGCCTTTGCGCGTCATGTCGCGGGCGGGCATGTCCACGATTTTGCGCATAATCCACGATGCGCGGTAGGATTGCATGACCTGCTGATTGTCGCATTGCACGACATATTGATCGTAGGAGCTTTTGTCGATCGAGGTGCCAGCGCCCGACATGATGTTCGCCAAGCCGTCATGTGTGAGCGTCGGCTTAGGGGTGGTAGTGCGGCCAAA
Source organism: uncultured Altererythrobacter sp. (assembly GCA_938009055.1). Classification (GTDB taxonomy): domain Bacteria; phylum Pseudomonadota; class Alphaproteobacteria; order Sphingomonadales; family Sphingomonadaceae; genus Erythrobacter. The sequence continues at coordinate 184 of CALLIO010000167.1, read as the reverse complement.
TGCAGCGTCGGTAAGGTTTTGGAAATAGCCCATGCTTGCGCGCATGGTGGCGGTGGGGGCTATTTGCTACGGACGGGGTCAGAACACCCCCCAATCATATCCGCTATCGATCGGCCAGTAAGCCATGACCACCGCGTCGGCTAGGTTTGGCGATGCTGTGCCGTCCGGTTGCTTGTCGACCCGC
>CALLIO010000166.1 GCA_938009055.1 uncultured Altererythrobacter sp. | reverse complement strand
ATTCAGCTTGATGCGACAGCAGCCTCGCTGAGTTCCGCCGACTTGAGAGGTCTTTATGACTGATACCGCGCCTTCCCGGAATGAACGGACCCGATTTGAGCTGGCGCGGTTTGAGCGGCCCTCTGCCATCAGTTTTTTGGGCTATGTGCTTGGACTTGTTATCATCTTCTGGTGCCTCGCCGGTGCCGGCTTCTCGCTTGAAAAAGTAGCCAGCTCCCCACCCCGCTTTGCCGATTTCGCCGCGCGGGCCTTCCCGCCGAACCTTGACCCACAAGTGCTCTCGCGGCTGAGCTGGAAAATGGTCGAGACACTGCAAATTGCTGTTGCCGGTGCTGTCATCGGCGTAATCCTATCTGTTCCTGTCGCCCTCTTGGCGGCGAAGGGGTTGATCGCCGGCCCATGGGTGAACCAAATTGTGCGGACGGGACTGAGTTTCATCCGTGCTGTACCTGACATCGCCTGGGCACTGGTTTTCGTTGTGGCCGTGGGCCTTGGTCCCTTTGCCGGCATGCTGGCGATCGTGATCGACACAATCGGCTTTTGCGGACGCTTTTTCGCCGACGACATGGAAGCAACCGACAAAGGCCCCGCCGAGAGCCTAACAGCCACTGGTGCGCGGAAACTCGATGTTGTGGCCTGTGCCACGATCCCCGGCAGCCTGCCTGCTTTCATTTCCACCTCTCTCTTTGCCTTAGAGAAAGCCGTCCGGTCGTCGACTATCCTTGGCCTTGTCGGTGCGGGTGGGATCGGGATCGAGCTTAAAGTTGGATTTGACCTTTTCGATTACCCCACAGCGATGACCGTGATCTTGATGATCGCAGTTGTCGTGATCGGGATCGAGCTTGTTAGCGGCTGGGCCCGCACCAAAATTATCGGAGAACAACGGTGAAATCGGATACAGCAGACCAGCATTGGAATGACCAATGGAAATCCATCGAAGAAGATAGCAAGTGGCTGACGCCCGAAAGGTACGTGCAAGAATGGGCGGCTGGTCTGGCACAAGGCGCACGCATTCTTGATCTGGGGGCGGGCGTGGGGCGTCACGCGCTTTGGCTAACAACCCAGGGCTTTGACGTGATCGCGTTGGATGCGGCACCCGGCGGATTGGCAGAGATTGACAAGGCCGGTGGCGTAGAAACAGTTCTGGCCCGCATGGATGCGTTGCCGTTCAAGGATCATGCCTTTGACCACGTGCTCAGCTGGAACGTGATCTACCATGGCGACGAAGATATCCTGCTGCGCACCATTGCCGAAATTCGTCGCGTGCTGAAGCCCGGCGGCAGTTATATGGGCACCATGCTGTCCAAACGCCGCCTGCCGCATGAGCAGGCGAAATACACAGGTCGTGAAATCAGCCGCAACGCATGGGTTTTTGATGCGCCCGGTACGGACAAAATGCACCCGCATTACTTTTGCGCGGCGGCCGATCTGTTGGCCCTTTTTTCGGGTTTTGAATGCCTGAAGCTTGAGGACCGTGAACACGAAAAGCCTGGGACTTTCCACTGGCATCTGACAATGGAACGACTTTGAATGATTACCTTTGAAGGCGCACAGGTCTACCTGCCCGGCGAGATCACTGAGACGACTGTTGCCATCAGCAATGGCAAGATCGTCGAATTAGGTGGCCCCGCACAAGGCGAGGTGATCGACGCACGTGGATTGATACTGGCCCCTGCCCTGATCGACGTACATGGCGATGCGTTCGAACGCCAGCTGATGCCCCGTCCAGGAGTTTTCTTCCCAACCGAAACGGCGCTCATCGACACTGACCGTCAACTTGCAACCAACGGGATCGCCACTGCTTATCACGCCATCACGCTGGGATGGGAGCCGGGGTTACGCGATGTGGCACGCGGCCGCGAACTTATGCAAGCCATGCGCGATCTGGCCGCGCGGCTGACCGTGGAAAACCGCGTGCAGCTTCGGTGGGAAACCTTCGCGTTCGAGGCTTTGGACGTGATCGAATGGGCGCTTGCGGGGCCGCTATTGCCTTCCGTGGCATTCAATGACCACACGTCTATGACCATGCGGGCCTATGACGTCCCTATCCAGGACCGCGCTTTTGAGCTGTCCCCGGATTTTTCAATCGCGTCTCTAGACGACGCGCGCATGAAAAAGCGCACCGCTTCCAAAGCCCATCGCGCAGGGCTGAGCGAGGAAGACTATATCGCGCTCCTGGGCCAAGTCTGGGAACGGCGCAGCGAGGTGCCGGACGCGATCGCATCGGTTGCAAAGATGGCCCGAACAGCGGGAGCGCCCATGCTAAGCCACGATGATACACGGGCGGAAACCCGCTCCTATTTCCGCGAGCTTGGCGCAGGAGTGGCCGAATTTCCGATGGTGATTGAGGCGGCAGAAGCGGCCCGCAAAGGTGGTGATCCGATCATCTTTGGCGCGCCGAATGCCGCCCGTGGAGGAAGCCATATCGGCTCGCTTGGTGCGGGTGACATGGTTGAGGCCGGTCTGTGCGATGCGCTCGCTTCGGATTATTTCTACCCCGCCATGCTGGCCGCAATTGCGAAGCTTGAGGCAGAGCGCCGCGCAGATCGGCTTGCGCTTTGGTCGCTCGTCTCATCTGGCCCCGCGCGGGCAATGGGTTTGCCCGACCGGGGCGACATCACTGTTGGTAAGCGCGCGGACCTTGTTCTGGTGGATTGGCCCGACGGCTCCGTCCCAGCCATTCAGGGGACATGGGTTGCCGGCCGTTGCGCCTATCGCGGTATGCCTGCTGGATGAACCTGCCAAGACTGAACCGCGATTATCTTCCTGCCATTGGGCTCGGCGTAACCCAGATCATGGGGTACGGGACGTTGATGTACGCCTATGCCGTGCTCCTGCCAGAAATGGCCAAAGATCTTGGACTGACCTTGTCAGAGGTATTCGGCATTCTGTCGCTGGGCCTTTTCTTCGGCGGCCTGGTCTCACCGATTGCGGGAAAGCTGGTTGACCACATCGGGGGTCGCTGGGTGATGACACTGGGGTCAATCGTGGCCAGCTTGGCGCTGATGGCGATGAGCCAAATTGAAGGGCGCATCGGGTTGTTTGTACTGATCCTCGTGGCCGAAGGCGCGGGAATGTTCGTGTTGTATAATGTGGCCTTTGCCAGTGTGGCGCGACTGGATTTAGGCGTTCTGCCGCAACGCTCGATTTCTGTCATCACGCTTTTTGGCGGGGTCGCCTCGACTATTTTCTGGCCGCTGACTCTCGCACTGTTTAACCGGTACGGTTGGGAAACAACATGGGTGATCCTCGGCTTCAGTGCCTTGCTGATCTGTAC
>CALLIO010000165.1 GCA_938009055.1 uncultured Altererythrobacter sp. | reverse complement strand
TGGGAAGAGCTTCCGGGCGAAGGCGCGTTTTATGCGCCCAAGCTTGAATGGCATTTGACCGATGCCATCGGGCGCACGTGGCAAGTCGGCACGATACAGGGTGACCGCGTTCTGCCCGAACGGCTCGATGCGACATACATTGGCGAGGATGGCGGCAAGCATCGCCCCGTCATGCTGCACCGCGCGATCTTTGGGTCTTACGAACGCTTTATCGGCATTCTGATCGAGCATTATGCTGGCAAATTGCCGCTTTGGCTTGCGCCAACGCAGGCTGTCGTTGCGACCATTGTCTCGGATGCTGACCCTTATGGCTCGCAAGTTTTGGCGAAGCTTGAAGCGGCCGGAATTCGCGCGGAAACCGACTTCCGCAATGAGAAGATCAATTACAAGGTGCGCGAGCATAGCTTGGCCAAAGTCCCGCATTTGCTGGTTGTCGGCATGCGCGAGGCGGAAGAAGGCACGGTTGCGATCCGCACTTTGGGCGAGAAACAGCAACAAGTGCTCCCGCTCGATGAAGCGATCGCAATGTTGAAAGAGAATGCGACGGCTCCTGATCTAAAGTCATGACCGGATAATCAGTGGAATTGCTTGCCGGACTAACGACCCTTCAAATCGGGATCGCGCTTGCGGCTGCATTTACCGCAGCTTTCTTGCGCGGATTGGCGGGGTTTGGTCTGGCTTTGTTGCTGGTGCCTGTGCTGGCTTTGGCGCTGACACCGGTTGAAGCGGTCATGATCGCCAATTTCTCAATGCTCTTTATCGGCTTGATGGAACTGCGCAGTCTCATGCGCGATGCAGAGCGATCGGCATGGGTCATTTGCGCGCTGGTGCTGGTGACAGCGGCGCCAGGCCTTTTCTTGCTGACCATTACGCCGCCTGATGTCGCGCGCTTGCTGATCGCATTGGTTGCTTTGGCTGCGTTTGTGTTGTTCCTGCTGCCCGAACGGCCCGCTGACCAACCTGGGGCGCTGCAGACCGGCTTAACCGGCGTGGCGGCCGGTATTCTCACTGGGTTTGCCGGCATGCCCGGCCCGCCGGTTGTGCCATATTATGTGGGGCGCGCCATATCGCGCAATATTGCCAAGCCTTCGATGCTGCTGATCTTCACAGTCGCATCGCTTGCAGCGATCTTGTCAGGACTGGTGATGGGCCAAGTGGATATGCGGCTGTTTGTGCTGTCGCTTGGCCTATTCCCCGCGATTATACTTGGCAATTGGATTGGCGGGCTGGCGTTTGGCAAGGTTAGCGATGCAGCATGGCGCATCTTTGTCGGCACGGTTCTGTCGGCAGCGGCGCTTATGGCGATGGTGCGCGTCTTTAGCTGATCCAGCGCGCTGCCAGCACTTTGCCAGCAGAGCCTGCTTCGCGCAGCACCAATGCATAGCGATCCGCGCCCTTGGTCTGCATATCAATTGCAGAGACAACCACGCCTTGCTCGCCGCCTGTCCATTCCGCCACCACGCGCTCTGATTTGAGGACATTGGTGTAAGTGATCGTGCGGCCAGTGTTCTCGCCGCGTCCAATTGCGACTTTGGCCTTGTGCTTGACGGCCACAAGCGTGAGTTCAGCATTGCCTGATTGCGACCCGGCAATTCCGACCGCGACATCGCCATTGGCTAGCTTCTTGGCGCGCAAAGCTGCCGTTTGAATGCGCATAGCCTGGCGCATTTGCCCGCGCACAGCGTTCTCTTGGCTACCGACAATTCCAAACTGGCCATCGGTCACAATCTGCGGAGTGTAGACACCATTGCGGCCAGCCAAGCGCTTGCGCGAATAGGCACGCTGCAAATCGGTGTTGGCCTCTCTGGCCAGCGTGTCTTTCCATCCCAGCCGGTCCCAATAGGTCACAGGGCGCGAGATCACGACGGTTGAGCTTTCACGATCAAGCTTGGCTGCAACGCGGTCAGCAGGCGGGCAGGAAGAGCACCCCTGGCTGGTGAAAAGCTCAAGCAGGACAGGCTCGCTTGCGGCTTTTGTCGTCGACTGCGCAGAAGTTTCGCTGGCGACAATCACCGTTCCAGCGGCAAGCGCTGCAGCGACACCGATCATGGGCATGAGGAAAGGTTTGGTCATATTGTTCGCGCTCTCAAGCAGAAAATGTTCTGCTTATCTATTCGGCCCAGCGGGCGCGAAAGTTACACGAATGCGGGGAGAGCTTGCCCAGCAGCGATCAAGGCCAGCGCGCAAGTGCTCACAATGGCGATCCGAAAGGCATCGGGAGCATGGGCGGCGTGTTGCCGAGTGAAAGCGATTGTTTTGGACATATCCGCAATCTCGCGGGAAAATCCTAAGGATGTCTTAACGTTAACCCTGTTGCGCCCAGCCTATCACTCATCCGGCGCGGCGGGCATTTGCATGCTGGCGCAGTGGAAGCTGCCTCCGCCTGCAAGAATAGCATCGCTGGCAAGGCCAATGGCCTGGCGGTTTGGGAAGAGCTGGCCGATCGTTTGCACGGCTGCATCATCATTGGCCGCGCCGAATTGCGGGACAATCACTTGGCTGTTGGTGATGACAAAATTGGTATAGCTTGCCGGCTCAATTTGGCCTTGGCTTGCGATCCTGCCGGGCGAGGGGATGCGCGAAACTTCGCATCCGAAATCCGCTGCTCGTTTGGCTGCATCGTTGTAGATAGCGCTATTGGGGTCATCCGGCTCGCTGGCCGTGGGAATCGCGAGATGGTTTGTGCCAACAAACCGCGCTAGATTATCGACATGGCCATCGGTGTGATCGCCGTGCAATCCTTCGCCCAGCCACAGCACGCGCGATAGGCTTAGATTGCGAGCAAGCGCTGCTTCAATATCGCTGCGAGACATGGCGGGATTGCGATTGGGATTGAGCAAGCATTGCTCGGTCGTAACGCATAGCCCCGTGCCATCGTGGTCGATTGCGCCGCCTTCAAGCACCCAATCAGCCGCGCGGACCTTACAGCCTGCTTCCTGCGCCAGATCGGCGCCCACAGTGTCGTCGCCTGTCATCAGATATTTGCCGCCCCAGCCATTAAAGCCAAAGCGATTGGCAATCGTTCTGCCTGCATCAAACCCGACCAGCGGGCCAGTGTCGCGCAGCCAGATATCGCCATAGCGCTGGCGCGTGAGCAAGACATTTTCGCTCACCAGATCGCGCGCGCATGCTTCATTCGCGGCATCACATACCAGCAAACGAACGTCCTGGCCGCTGGCTGCGACTGTATTGGCAAAGGCCGCAATCTGCTCTTGCGCCCGGCCCAGAGCATCGGGCCATTCGCGGGCATCATGCGGGAAGCCGATCCACAACCATTGCTGATGCGCCCATTCAGGCGGCAAAACGAATGTCATGCGAACATCATTGGTGAGTGAGTATCAGCAACCCGCAGGCGAAGACGCGCAAGCATCATCGCGGATGCCGCGAAACTCATCGCCCGCAACCCAATTGGGCCAGCTTTCGCTCATCGCAAGGCTGCGGCCAATCTCGTAAAACAAGCTAAGGTCGCTCATCACGCCTGACCAATCCCAATTCTCGTCAAATTCGTCCTTGGGCCCGTGATAGCGATTGGCGCGGTAATCATCGGCAATCGCTGCGCCTGCTTCGCGTCCGCCTTCGATCAAATCCTCGCCGCCATCGGCATAAAGCATCGGCACGCCTTGCTTGGCGAAGGCAAAGTGGTCGGAACGATAATAATAGCCTGCCTCGGGCGAAGGATTGGGCGTGATCGTGCGCCCTTGCTTGGCGAGCCCGGCTTTGAGATATTCATCAAGCTCCGATTTGCCGGGGCCAACCACGACAATATCCTTCGCAGCGCCAGCCATCAGGAATGCGTCCATATTCAGCCCGCCCACTGTCTGATCGAGCGGATAGATGGGGTTTGCCGCGTAATAATACGCTCCCAAAAGGCCCGATTCCTCTGCTGTAACGGCAAGGAAGATCAAGCTGCGTTCGGCCGCGCCCGCCTTCGCATGCGCTTCAGCCAAAGCCACCAGCGCTGCTGTGCCAGTCGCATTGTCCACCGCGCCATTGCAAATATCATCGCCATCGGGCGCTGGCGTGCAGCGACCCAGATGATCCCAATGCGCTGTGTGGATGACATATTCATCAGGGCGCGTTGTGCCCGGCAATACGCCAATGATGTTTTGCGAGGTTAGCCGCTCGATTGAGTTGGAGAAGCTGGTGGACACAGTCAGGCCAAGCTCAACTGCTTTAAAGCCAGGCTGTTTTGCCGCTTGCGAAAGCGCGCCCAGATCTTGCCCAGCAGCAGCGAGCAATTCGGCAGCCTTTTCCTTGCGGATCCAGCCGTTCATCGTGGTAAGCGGCGGCGGATTGTCGCCACGCGCAGCATAGGCTTGCGTGCCCTGCCAGCTGCTCTCCACCACATTCCAGCCATAAGACGCAGGCTCGGTGTCATGAATGATCAGAACGCCCGCTGCCCCTTGGCGTGCGGCCTCTTCATATTTGTAGCTCCAGCGCCCGTAATAGGTCATCGCGCGGCCATTGAAGGGGCCAACCAGCCCTTCTGTTTCGTAATCGGGATCATTGACGAGGACGACCACGGTTTTGCCGCGCACATCCACGCCGGCATAATCGTTCCAATCGCGCTCGGGAGCATTCACGCCATATCCGACAAAGACTAGCTCGCTATCGCTGAGCGTGGTTTTGGCTTCTTCTTTATAAGTCACGCCGACCCAGTCTTTTGCAAATTCAAAAGACAATTCGCTTGCCCCGCCCTTGACTGTGAGCGGCGCAAATTCAGAGGCGGTAATACCAATCAGCGGCACAGGTTGAAGCCAGCTATCGCCATTGCCAGGCTTCAAGCCTGCTTCGGCAAAGGCTTTGGTCATCAGTGCGATTGTTTTTTCTTCGCCCGGGGTTCCAGGCGCGCGGCCTTCCATCTCATCGGCGGAAAGCGCGCGGGTAATATCGACCATTGTGTCTTGCGAAAGCTCGCCAGCGGCGACTTCAGGAATGTCGAGACCGGATGCGGCAGGCGCTGCTGCTTGAGCGGGAGCTTGCGCGACAGGCGGTGCAGCTTCGGGAGTGACTGCACAGGCAGACAAGCCCAATGTGCAAGCAGCGATGGCGGCGAATTTCTTCATGATAGCGACTTTCTTCTCACCCTAGTTTCAGCTGTAATTGCATGGGTTCAGCCGGTTCGCAACATCTGCCGCTTGCGCCGCGGTAAGCAGGCAGGCAGTGAAGCAATATGTCAGCGGATTGGTCATCAGCTTTGGAACGCGCGCGCGCGAATGCGCCGTTTCTGGCGCGTGCATTGGAAAAGCAGGGCGATCTTGCTGATCTGCTTGAGCGCGGCGAAGGTGAGGCAGCGCTGGAATATGCGCGGCTTGCAGGGCGCAATGCTGGGTTGGGCACGGACGATCTGGGCATTGCTTTGCGGCGCGAAAGGCTGGCGCTCGCCACGGCGCTGGCGATTGGCGATCTGGCGGGCGCTTTCCCGCTTACCCGCGTAATGGGCGAGCTATCCAATTTTGCTGACCGCGCGCTTGATGCTGCGATTGGCGAAGTGATCGGCCAGCGCGTGCCTGATGCGCAGGCGCAAGGTTTCGTTGCACTAGCGCTAGGCAAGCAGGGGGCAGGCGAGCTCAATTATTCGTCTGACATTGATCCGATATTGCTTTTCGATCCTGAGATTTTGCCGCGCCGCGCCAAGGATGAGCCGGCCGAAGCCGCACAGCGTTATGCCCGCGCGATTGTCCAGCTTTTGAGCGCGCAGACAGCGGATGGCTATGTCTTCCGCGTTGATCTGCGGCTGCGTCCGGCTTCTGAAGTCTCGCCCCCGGCGGTCCCGATGAAATCAGCGCTGGCGCATTACCAAAGTTCAGCGCTGGCATGGGAGCGCGCGGCATTCATCCGTGCGCGCGCTGCGGCAGGCGATGTGGCTGCGGGCGAGGCGTTTTTGCATGATATTGATCCCTTTATCTGGCGTTCGGCGCTGGATTTTGGAGCAGTCGACGAAGTGCGCCAGCTAACCAAAAGGATCCGCGCGAATTACGATGGCCCGCGCGAAATTGGCCCCGGCTTCAATCTCAAACAAGGGCGCGGCGGCATTCGCGAGATTGAATTTTTCGCGCAAACCCATCAGCTGATCCATGGCGGGCGCGATCCTTCGCTGCGCGTGCGCGGGACGCGGGCGGCGCTGGACGCATTGGCAGCGGCGGGCTGTATTGAAGCCGATAGCGCGCAATTGCTTGGCGAGCATTATGACCGGCTGCGAGGGCTCGAACACCGCTTGCAAATGGTGGCCGACCGCCAGACGCACTCGCTGCCCAATGGCGATGCGCTGGAATCTATCGCACAGCTCGATGGCTTGCCCGATGCAGCCGCTTTGGTCGGTGAACTCAGCACAATCACTGAAGAAGTGGCGCGCTGTTATGACAGTCTGATCGCAGAGGAGCGGAGCGCTTCTCCATCGCCCGACCAGCCCGAATTCTTGGCCAAAAATCTGCAAAGCTTGGGCTTTTCTGCGCCCCAGCGCCTGGCCCAAAGGATAGAGGGGTGGCGCGATGGCCGCTACCAATCCTTGCGCTCGGAAGCGGCGATTGCAGCCTTTGACGCAATGCTGCCTGCGCTGCTTGAAGCTTTGGCGCAAGCGAGCGATCCGGATCAAGCCTTGGCGCGCTGGGAAAGCGTGCTTGGCAATGCGTCTTCTGCGATCAATTTGTTCCGTTTGCTAGAAGCGCGGCCCGAATTGCTCGACCAATTGATTGCTGTGCTCACGCTGGCACCGCCGCTCGCTGATGAGCTGGGCAAGAACCCGCAATTGCTCGATCATCTGGTCGATGGCAGCGCGCTGGAATTGCCCGGTTCGGTTGAGGAATTGGCGGTCCAAATGCACTGCGATGATCCGCTGGCTGACTATCAAGATGCACTCGACCGGATCCGGCAAGTAACTGGTGAATTGCGCTTTGCCTTGGGCGTGCAATTGATCCGGGCTGAGCATGATCCGCTGGATATTGCAGCCGCTTTATCGCGGTTGGCAGAAGCGGGAATGCAGGCCGCGCATGAAGCGGCCAGCGCCGAATTTGCGCAAAAGCATGGCACAATTGATGGCGCGGAACTGCTGGTGCTGGGGCTTGGTCGATTGGGCGGGGAAATGCTCACCCATGCCTCTGATCTCGACATTGTGTACCTGTTCTCTGGCAGTTTTGATGCGCAGTCCGATGGCGAAAAGCCGCTTTCAGCCTCGCATTATTTTAACCGGTTGGCGCAGCGGGTGACCGCAGCGCTCAGCGTGCCAACAGCGCAAGGCGCCTTGTATGAAGTGGATACGCGGCTGAGACCCCAAGGCGCGCAAGGCCCGCTGGCAGTCACAACGAGCAGTTTTGCCAAATATCAAAGCGAGGCAGCGTGGAGCTGGGAGCATATGGCGCTGACTCGTGCGCGAGTGCTGATTGGCGGTGCAGAGATAAGCCGAGATCTAGGGCAGATGATCCAAGATGTGCTCACAAAGCCACGCGATCCCGCCAGCCTGCGCTCAGATGTATTGCAAATGCGCCAAGACATGGCTCAGCACAAAATGCCCAGGGGCGAGCTCGATGTGAAATTGCTGCGCGGCGGTTTGGTCGATGTGGAGTTTTGCGTCCATTTCCTTCAGCTGAGTTCCGGCAAGGGTCTCAAACCACAGCTTGGTGAAGCGATCAGCGAATTGGCAGCAGCAGGCTTGGTCGGCGCGGGCCTAAAGCCTGCATGGGAGCTGATGACCCGCGTGCTTATTGCCTCGCGTTTGCTGGCACCCACCCTTGCTCTGCCTCCGCCTGCCGCAGCCACAGCACTGGCGCGCGCATGCGGCGAGGAAAGCTACAATTCGCTCTTGCGCAATCTTGCCAAAGCACGCCAAGAGGTCGCCAAGGATTGGACCGGGGTCTTTGACCAAGATTTGGAGCTGTAAAAGCGATGAGCGAATTTATGGAAGCAGGCGCGAATATGCCTGATATTGCAATGGAAACACCCGATGGCGGGAGCGTGAAACCATCCGATTTTGCTGGGCAAAAGCTGGTGATTTTCTTCTATCCAAAAGACAATACGCCGGGCTGCACGACCGAGGCGAAAGACTTTAGCGCGCTCAAATCTGAGTTCGATGCGGCAGGTGTTGCTGTGCTGGGTGTCAGCAAGGATTCGCCCAAGAAGCATCAAAACTTTATCGCCAAACATGATCTTACCGTCCCGCTTGCGACCGATCCTGAAAGCGATGGTCTGGCCGATGCTTTGGGCATTTGGACTGAGAAGAAAATGTACGGCAAGACCTATCTGGGCATGGTGCGATCGACCTATCTTGTGGGCGCTGATGGCGTGATTGCCCAGGCGTGGAACAAGGTGCGCGTTAAAGGCCATGCGCAGGACGTGCTGGATGCTGCCAAAGCGCTATAGCATCCCGCAATGACAAGCTCGCCAACCAGCGTTTCAGGTGCGATCCGCGCGGCTATGCTCACCGCTGATCCCACAGCAAAAGCCTTCGCTGCGCGCGATGTTGCGCGGCGTTGGCGGCTGGGGCGGCTTGATTGGGATTGGTCGGTGGCGATGCCGGACCAGCCTGCTTGGCCTGATGAGCCGTCATTGCTCGCCCCCAATCAAATGCCCAAACGCGGCAAGGGTGCCTCTGGCGCAAAACGGATCGCATTGTGGCACAGCCTTGCGCATATCGAATTCGTCGCGATTGATTTGGCGCTCGATATGGCGGGGCGCTTTGGCGAGGAGATGGGGGAAGAATTCGTCAGCGATTTCCTGAGCGTCGCCGCGGACGAAGCGATGCATTTTGCTTTGCTTGCCCGCAAGCTCAAGACGCTGGACAGCTATTATGGCGCGCTGCCCGCCCATGCCGGATTGTGGGAAGCAGCCAATAACACGCGCCATGATGTGTCAGCGCGACTGGCGATTGTGCCAATGGTGCTTGAAGCGCGCGGGCTTGATGTAACGCCGGCAACTTTGGAGCGGGTTCGGTCGCAGGGCGATGCGAATGGCGCAAAAATCCTTGAGCGAATCCTTGACGATGAGATTCGCCATGTTGCGATTGGCACCAAGTATTTTGTCGCAATTGCACAAAATTTGGGCAAATCGCCCCAAAATACGTGGAAATCCTTGGTTTCGGAGCACTTCAGAGGCGCCGTTAAACCTCCGTTCAACGATTCGGCGCGTTCCGCTGCCGGTTTGTCGCGCGACTTCTATTTGGACGTTGCAACTTAGGATTTTGCTGCGTTTACTCCTGTTCACATCGTCGAATTACGCGTTTTTGCGCAGGATTCGGCCGATTTGTCCTCAAGAACCGGGAGAGTTCGAGGGACGGGTCAAACGGAATTGGTGATGCTTGAGAGGCATCAATATAAGGATTGTTCATTGCTAATTGAGCTCTTCCTACGTCGCGTGAAATTGATTGGAATGGCAGGCAGCGGGGCAATCGCTCTGATCGCTGCGCCTGCTTCGGCGAATACGGCAACTGCCGATGTCGCGAAGCCCATTGAAGAAGCGCAATCGGCAAAACTTTCCTCCGGCGATGAACGCTTCCGCCAATTGTTCGCAAGCTGGGAAGCTTTGGACGAAAGCGGGCCCAAGGGTCCGGCTGAAACACCGACAGTTTCCATTCCATCGGCTATGCCGCTCAAAATGGCGCGCCTCACCAGTGGTTATGGCATGCGCAAGCACCCTGTTTTGGGCCGCCGCCGCAATCACAAGGGCGTTGATCTGGCAGCGCCAACCGGCACGCCGATCTATGCCACCGCTGACGGAATTGTTGGCAAGGCGCAGTGGTTTTCAAGCTACGGGCTTTATATCCGGCTCGATCACGGGGCTTCGCTGGAAACGCGCTATGCCCATATGTCCAAGCTGGCCGTTGCTGCCGGCGACCGTGTGCGCAAGGGTGATTTGATCGGTTATGTTGGCTCAACTGGCCGCTCGACCGGTCCGCATCTGCATTATGAAGTGCGGATTGATGGCGTGGCTGTGAACCCCATCCCCTATATGGTGGAATCGGAAACAGCACGCCGTTTTGCGCTTGCTGATGGCGAAGGCGGTCAGGGCGGCGAGTAATCGCACGCGCTGCCAAACTTTCTCAGACCTAAGATAAAGAGGCACCCTTTAATTGGGTGCATTTTGCTGTGGCGTTGGCTGCCCCGGCCTTTTCGCTTGCTCGCTATGCTCCACATAGTTAGCTATGTTGAAACGGCGCGAAAAGGCGTTCGATTCTTGGGAGAGATTAGTGAACCTACACCCCATAAACCATGCGCAAACGCGCCCCGATCATCCAGCGGTGATTGTCGCGGAAACTGGCGAGACGATGAGCTTTGGCGAAATGGATGCGAAAGCCAATCAATTCGCTCATCTGCTGCGCGCGCATGGACTTAAACCGAATGATGCGTTCGGCGTCTTGCTGGAAAACCGGATCGAGTTCTTCTCGATCATTTGGGGCTCCCAGCGTATCGGAACAATGCTGGTGCCGATCTCCTCGCGGCTCACTGCGCCGGAAATCAGCTACATTCTTAAGGACAGCGAAGCTAAGCTGCTCATCACTTCGACCTATTTTGCCGAAGCGCTTGGCGGTATTCGCGCTGAATGTCCTGATCTGACGATATTGGTTATGGATGATGGCGGTGAGGCTGACTTTGCTGCGGCGATAGAAGCTCAGTCGACGCAGGCGCCCGCTGATCAGACTGCCGGAATGAACATGCTCTACAGCTCGGGCACGACTGGCAATCCCAAGGGTATCCGCCCCGCTCCCCCAGAAGACCCTAACCCGCAAGCACCGGTTCCGCTGGTAGGGCTGGCGATGATGGGTGCAGGGATGCCTTCTGATGGAAGCATGGTCTATTTGTCACCAGCACCCCTCTATCACGCCGCGCCGATTGGTTGGTGCTCAGCCGCGCAGCGCCTTGGCGGGACGGTGGTGATGATGCAGCGCTTCACCCCTGAAAGCGCTTTGGCTGCGATTGAGAAATACAAGGTCACCGATAGCCAATGGGTGCCAACGCATTTCGTCCGGATGCTGAAACTGGATGAAGCCGAACGCACGAAATACGATCTGTCCTCGCATCAGCGCTGCCTGCATGCAGCTGCCCCTTGTCCAGTCGAAATCAAACGCCAAATGATCAATTGGTGGGGGCCGATTGTGAATGAATATTATGCCGGTTCAGAAGGCATTGGCATGACTATCGTTCATGCGCCGCAATGGCTCGAATATCCTGGCACGGTCGGTAAGGCGATCTTCGGCACGCTGCATATTTGCGGGCCCGATGGCGAGGAATTGCCAGCGGGCGAAGACGGCTTGATCTATTACGAGAATGATATTCTACCTGAATATCACAATGATCCTGAAAAAACGAAAGAAGCGACCCATCCAAATGGCTGGATGACTTTGGGTGATATTGGCCATGTGAATGAGGAGGGCTATCTCTTCCTAACCGACCGCAAGAGCCACATGATTATTTCGGGCGGAGTGAACATCTATCCGCAAGAGATCGAAAATTTGCTGGTTGAACATCCCAAGGTGATGGATGCAGCGGTGATTGGCGCGCCTGATCCGGATTTGGGCGAGCGGGTGGTCGCTGTGGTGCAGCCGATTGATATGGGCGGTGCTGGCGAGGCTCTCGAGCAGGAATTGCGCGATGCGCTCGACGGGCAGCTTTCCCGCGTGAAAATGCCCAAGGATTTTGATTTCCGGCCTGAGCTTCCGCGCGAGGCGAACGGCAAACTCTATAAGCGCGAGCTTCGCGATGAATACGCGAAGAAAGCGGAGCAAACTTGATGAGCGCTATCCCCACACTCTCGCCCGAAGATGGCCGCGCAGTCATCGATCCGGCAAGCTATGCGGAGTGGGATAATTTGCTCAATACATTCGATGCGATCCGCAGCAAAAGCCCCGTTGCTCTGGTTGAAGGCAACGATGTGCACCGCGCATTCTGGCTCGTCACCGGCTATGATGAGGTGATGCAAGTGTCGAAAGACAATGCAACCTATCTCAACAATCCAAAGACAACGGTTTTCAGTCTTAATGATGGCATCGCTTTTGCCAAATCGATGACCGGCGGCAGCGAGCATATGGTCGCCAGCCTGGTGACGAAAGATGCGCCCGAACACCCCAAATACCGCAAGCTGACCCAGGAATGGTTCATGCCCAAGAACCTGAAAACGGTTGAGGCGGAAATCCGCGATCTTGCCCAAGGCACGGTCGACCGGATGATTGAGGCAGGGCCAGAGGTGGACTTTGTAAAGCAAGTTTCCGGCCCTTATCCGCTTCATGTGGTGATGCAGATCATGGGTGTGCCCGAAGAAGACGAGCCGCGCATGATGATGCTGACCCAGCAAATGTTTGGCGGGCAAGATGATGATCTCAACCAGTCAGCCATGAAGAATATGACGCCTGAGCAAATCACGGCACTGGTGGCTGGTGCGGTGAAGGATTTCGAAGCCTATTTCGCCAAAATTACGGCTGAACGGCGTGCCAATCCGACCAGTGATGTCGCCAGCACTATCGCCAATGCTTTGGTCGATGGAGAGCCGCTGAACGACCGCGATATGATGGGCTATTACATCATTCTGGCCGCTGCGGGACATGACACGACTAGCGCCAGTACGGCAGGCGCGATGTTGGCGCTTGCGCGCGATCCGGAACAATTTGCGCGAGTGAAAGCCGACCGGTCTTTGCTCGCCGGTATTGTTGAGGAGACCATCCGCTGGACGTCGCCTGTGCAGCATTTCATGCGCACTGCCGCTGAGGATACCCAGCTTGGTGGGCAAAGCATTAAGAAAGACGATTGGCTGATGATCAATTATGTCGCAGCCAATCACGACCCTGCGCAGTTTGATGACCCGCGCACATTCGATGCGGCGCGCTCGCCCAATCGGCATTTGGCCTTTGGCGCTGGTGCGCATCAGTGCTTGGGGCTGCATTTGGCGCGGTTGGAAATGCGCATTTTGTTCGAAGCCTTGCTCGACCGGCTGGATACAGTGGAGCTTGCGGGTGAACCTGCGCGCGCCAAGTCGACATTTGTGGGCGGGCTGAAAACGCTGCCGCTGCGCTTCACGGCAAGTTGACCAGCCCAGAATCCAGCTCAATTTCCGACTTTAAGAATTGTTCAAAATGATGCTTCTATACGCTCCAGAACTATTAGGAGACGGAAAATGGGCGCTTGGGGTGCTGGTTCATTTGAAAATGACACTGCGATGGATTTCGCGGGCGAGATCGCAAGCATTGCTGATCTTGAAAATGCTATGTTGGCTGGGAACGAAGAAGAGATCGATGCGGATCTTGCGTGCCAGCTGATCGTTGTGGGCGAATGTGTGGCTGCAATGCGCGGCCATCCCGATCCGGACATGCCGGACGAATTGGCCAAGACAGTCGCCGCATTCGGCAAGCCTGCACTCACTCTGTATGACAAAGCCCGCGACAATGTCTCGGCTGTGTTGGGTGGGAGCGAATTGCTGGAATTATGGGGTGAGGCGGACAAGGACGAGCGCGGAGAGTTTAACCGCGCGATGACTGATTTGATTGATCGCCTCAACAAGCCGCAAGCAAAGCCTGGAAAAGCCAAGAAGCCGAAGACAAAGAAGGCCAGCCCCAATCCATCGCCTTGCATGATTTGCGATAAGCCGATGGGTGATGGCGAGTTTCACCAGATTGACATCACGCTCATGGCGGATGATTTCGGCAATATGAAGCAGGGCGGCTGGGCGCATATGGGATGCATTAACGCTGCCCTCCACCCCAAGCATATGATCCAAAACTGGAAGCTCGATGATGAATTGCTTCAGCTGGCGATGGAGAAGATCCGCGTGCAGGATGCTGAGGATTAGGCCTTAGCCCGGACCACGATTAACCCAGCAACCTTTGCGCCATGGCGCGCACGTCTGCGCCCATATCGTCGCGCTCCAGCGCCAGTGCCAAAGTCGCCTCGACAAAGCCCAATTTGCTGCCGCAATCATAGCGTTTCCCGTCGAAAGTGACGGCGTGGAACGCTTGGTCGCCAATCATCTTAGCCATGGCATCGGTGAGCTGGATTTCACCGCCTGCCCCTTTGCCTTGCGTTTCCAAAGTGCGCATGACTTCGGGCTGCAGAATATAGCGCCCCGAAATGATCTTGTTGGACGGTGCCTCGTCAACCGGAGGTTTTTCAACCAATCCCTTAACTTCAGTGAGCGCGCCTTGCTCTGCGCCCGGATCAATCACACCGTAGCTGGAGACTTCCTCGTGTGGGACTTCGAGCACGCTGATCAGATTGCCGCCCGTTTGGTGATAGGCATCGACCATTTGCTTCATGCAGCCTGATCCGCCCTTCTGGCCAATCATCAGCTCATCGGGCAGAAAAATCGCAAATGGCTCATCGCCCACAATCGCGCGCGCGCACCAAATCGCATGGCCAAGGCCCATCGGCACTTGCTGGCGCACCGTGATGATATCGCCGGGGGTCGCGCGGGTGGGTTCAAGCACGTCGAGACCTTTGCCGCGTTCGCTCATCGTCGTTTCCAGCTCGAACGCCATGTCGAAATGTTCGACGATCGCTGTCTTGCCGCGCCCTGTGACAAAGATCATTTGTTCGATCCCTGCCTCGCGCGCTTCGTCCACTGCATATTGGATCAGCGGGCGGTCGACGATGGGGAGCAATTCCTTGGGGATTGCCTTGGTTGCGGGCAGGAAGCGCGTGCCCATTCCGGCAACGGGAAAGACAGCCTTTTTGATCGGTTTTTGATTTGACATGTTAAATAGCTTTGCGGCTTTGCGCTCGGTGCGTCAACCGCAAGCTTGCCCGCGCTTAATTTCCCGCTAAAGCCTCAAAGCATGGATAAACTTATCGTTCGCGGCGGCAGAAAACTTGCCGGCACCATTCCCATTTCCGGCGCGAAGAATGCAGCGCTGACGCTGATCCCATGCGCGCTTTTAACCGAAGAGCCACTGACCCTGCGCAATTTGCCGCGGCTGGCGGATATCGACGGTTTCCAGCATTTGATGGGGCAGTTCGGCGTCTCGATCAGCATTCAAGGCAATCGGCCAGAAGATTTCGGGCGGGTTGTAACGTATGAAGCAAGCCGCGTCACATCCAGCGTTGCGCCCTATGATCTGGTGCGCAAAATGCGCGCTTCGATCCTTGTGCTGGGGCCAATGTTGGCGCGCGCTGGAGAAGCGACCGTTTCCATGCCGGGCGGCTGCGCGATCGGTAATCGCCCGATTGATCTGCATTTGAAGGCGCTTGAAGCTTTCGGAGCGGAGATTGAGCTTGCCCAAGGATATGTGAAAGCGATTGCGCCTGACGGCGGATTGCCTGGCGGTGATTTTGACTTTCCTGTTGTCTCGGTCGGCGCGACGGAAAACGCTCTGATGGCAGCAGTTCTAGCCAATGGCACCAGCAGACTGACCAATGCTGCGCGCGAGCCGGAGATTGTCGACTTGTGCAATTTGCTCACGGCAATGGGTGCAGAAATTGAAGGGATCGGCTCGTCCGACCTGACCATTCACGGGGTCAAGCGGCTGAACGGGGCAACTTACAAAGTCATGCCTGACCGGATTGAGGCAGGCTCTTATGCTTGTGCGGCTGCGATCACAGGCGGCGAAGTGCGATTGGAAGGCGCCAAGGCAGAGGATATGGGCGCAACGATCCATGCGCTTGAAGCGATTGGCATTACGATTGAAAGCGACAAGCGCGGGATCAATGTGAAAGCTGACGGGCCGCTCAAAGCGACCGATTTGACCACCGCTCCCTTCCCTGGCCTCGCCACCGACATGCAAGCGCAATTGATGAGTCTTTTGTGCAAGGCAGAAGGGGCAAGTGTGCTCACTGAAACGATCTTTGAAAACCGTTTCATGCATGTGCCAGAGCTTTCCCGAATGGGCTGCGATATCGCCACTGAAGGGCGCACTGCGATTGTGAAAGGACCGCAAGAGCTAACCGGCGCAGAAGTGATGGCGACCGATCTGCGCGCGTCGATGAGCTTGGTGATCGCGGCTCTAGCAGCAGAAGGCGAGACGACCGTGCGCAGGCTTTACCATTTGGATCGCGGATATGAGCGGCTGGAAGAAAAGCTTCAGCTGGTCGGCGCGGATATCGAACGGCTGGGTGATTAACCCGTACTCACCAGCCACAC
>CALLIO010000164.1 GCA_938009055.1 uncultured Altererythrobacter sp. | reverse complement strand
AGTTTTTGATTAATCCCTACGCGTATACGTGTACGCGAGGGTAGTCGGACAAAAGCGGGGTGCGTCAAGTGCGATTTTCAAAGTTTCGCAAATTTGCTGGCGTTATGGCGCTGCTATCCACGGCAATCAGCGCTTCTGCGCGGGCTGAGGAAGAGCTTGCTCCAATCGCTGAATGGCCAATCGTCAGCGAGGAATTGGGTGATCGGGCGGCTGTGCGCCTATCTGTCCCTATGGGTGAAGACCTAGAAACTTGGACGGTTCAGGCACGCGAAGAACGCTTTCGAGGCATGGGCCAGATAGTGGACGGCCCTGCTGCGGCGAAATTGCTTCGGCAAAAGCTGGGCCGTGCCTGTGCTCAGCCTACTGACGCAGAGCCGGTCACTTTGGACGTGGGTGAGCACACAGCGAGCTATGTGCGGATTGATTGCCCGCAGCTTTGGTCAGGAGAAGGTACCCTAGTGATTTTTTCAGTCGCATGGGTTGAGCTGGGGGACCTGCAAACCAAACAAGTGGTATTCAAACGCATGCCCAGCGAGGCCGAGGCCGGAATGGCCATGGCTTTCGTCAAACAGAGCGCCGCCAAGGTCGTGTGGCCGCCTGATAGCTAAGCGATCATTCAAAGACGTTCGTTAGCGTCTCTTCCGTCTCGTTTAATATCCGATAGGCAGCAACTGACAGACCCATCAGCGTGACCGGCAAGAGATGCATGGTAATGGCGACCAGCGGATTGCTGGCAGACGGCAGATCGAGCGACTCCTCAGCATTGCCGGCCGCCCCCAAAATGAACAACCAAACAAACCAGATCGCAAAATAGGCCAGTGATAAGGCGAGTGTGCTACCGCTGGTCGTGTCCCAGCTCTCTCCCATCGCGGTGAACACGCCCTTCCCATGCCCGGCCACTAAATAGGTTGGCGCGATGATCCACCTTGCGCCCAAAATGATGGCGGGAAGCAATAGGAAGTTGGAGGCAAAGCCAAGCGCGATACCGATCACCAGTGCCATGCCAAAAAAGCTGGCGATGCGCAGGCTGTCATCCTCGAGCAATCCGTGATGATCGAGCAGCAATTGATAGAGGCGGTATTGCGCGAAGAAATATAGCACCGTCATTAGGATCGGGATCAGAACATTTGCACCGGGGAAAAAATTCTCGGCGGCAAGTTCAAATGCAGACAAGGCAGCAAAAATGCCGAAGTAAACCGCGATGGGCCGCTTGATATATCCCAGCTCTTCGAATGTGCCGGACAGCGCTTCGCCAACGGTCAAATTGCGGGTTTGGATATAACTCATGGTTCTGACCAAATCACGCTATTCAAACACATCGGTGAGCGACTCTTCCGCCGGGTTAAGAAGAGAGAATATCGCGATGCCCATCGCCGTAAAGATCACTGATCCGGCATAGAGCACAGCATTTCCCAGAATCAGGAACGGCTCAAACATTTCAAACGTCTGGTCGTAACCAGCGAACAAGGCGCCCAGACCAATGACGTAAAACCCGAAAGGTACGAGATAGGCGATCAAGATAGGCCATTCATGGCCTGCGGTGTCACTCATGCTGCTCGAAAATGATTGTGTGACGCTTTCACCCTCCACCAAAGCATAGCCATAGGCGGGGCCCCAGCGGATAAGCAGAAAGACACCGGGAACGATAAGCAAAAGAAAGCCAAAGATGGTTCCAAGCGCGGCAAGCAAAGCGATCCCAAAATAGGTCCCGCCCGCAGTGATCGTCCCCTCGCGAAGCCCATTCTTTCGCACGATTCCAAGCAGCAAATAGTAAAACGCAATCAGCTGCCCGATGTTGAGTGCGATTGAATTGTTCGACTCCTCGCCCTGGTACGCATCGTAAAGGTCAATCGCTGCCGCAAGTGCCGTCAACGAAACAAGCACAATAATCGCTTCAAGCTTAGCCGCTTTTAGAAAATCCCAAGTGCGGTCGAGGATCATTTGTCCGCGCGCGCCAACTGACTGGTCCTGATCCAAACCTACCCCCCTCAACTTTACCCGCTGCGCGATACCCGCCCGCCTGCATGGCGTTCAAGCTCGCCGGCCAATTCCATCTCCAGCAGCGCCAATTGAACCGCCGCCGCGCTTTCGCCGGATTGCCGGATCAGTTCGTCAACGGCAATAGGGGCGGCAGATAGAAGCGAGGATACGTCAGCGGGGCTGGCTTGGGTGAGGTCTTCGAAGGCATAGTCTTGCGCCGCGTCCATCTCGCGCACCGATGATTTGGGCACGCCGTCAAAACCGCTGAGCAGCTCGATCACATCTTCAGGTGACTGCACCAGCACCGCCCCATCACGGATTAGCTGATTGCATCCCGATGCGCGGCCATCGAGCGGTGAGCCGGGAATGGCCATCACTTCCCTGCCCGCTTCGCCAGCCAGCCTTGCCGTGATGAGCGAGCCGGATTTGGGCGCAGCTTCGACCACCACAGTCCCGCTCGCCAATCCTGCGATAATGCGGTTGCGTGAGGGAAAATGGCTGCCGCGCGGTTCGGTTCCCGGCGGTTGTTCGGCGATCAGCAAGCCTTCCTCGGCAATCTGTTCCTGCAAGCGCGCGTGCTGGGGGGGATAGGCAATCTCGATCCCGCTGGCGATCACGCC
>CALLIO010000163.1 GCA_938009055.1 uncultured Altererythrobacter sp. | reverse complement strand
GGAAGAACAGATTTAGTCGGGCCAATTACCGGCTGAAACGCATGATAGAGCGCTCCACCATCTACAGTGATGGCGGGGCGCTTTTCATTTGAGGGAAGAGCGCATGATGACTGTAGAAGAATTGCGCGCATTGGTGCGCACGGTGCCGGATTTCCCCGAACCAGGCATCCAGTTCCGCGATATTACCACGCTGATCGGCCATGGCGCGGGGCTGAAGTCGTGCGTTGCGCATCTTAGCCAACCAGCGCGCAATGCGGGCGCAGAAGCGATTGCCGGAATGGAAGCGCGCGGCTTTATCTTCGGAGCCGCCGTGGCGATTGAATTGGGCATTGGCTTCATCCCGGTGCGCAAACCGGGCAAGCTTCCGGTTGAGACAATCGGGATCGATTATGCGCTGGAATATGGCACTGATCGGCTCGAGATTGATCCGCTCGCCATCAGCACCGGCCAGAATGTCGTGATTGTCGACGATTTGATTGCAACGGGCGGTACGGCATTGGCTGCGGCTGAGCTATTAAGGCGGGCGGGCGCGAGTGTCTCTCACGCTGGCTTTGTGATCGACTTGCCCGATCTGGGCGGAGCAGCGAAATTGCGCGAGGCGGGTTTGCAAGTCGATGCGCTGATGGCCTTTGACGGCGACTGAGTAAACGCTTGCCCGCGGGCGTGATAGCGGCGAGAAGCTAAGCTATGGAATCGCAAGCATTAGTCATCGCCATCGTCGGCATGCTGGGGATCGGCGCGCAATGGATGGCATGGCGGACGGGCTGGCCCGCGATTGTTCTGATGCTGTTTGCCGGCTTCATGGCCGGGCCGGTGTCGAGCTATCTCTTTGGCGCTCCACTGATCGATCCCGAAGCGGCCTTTGGCGATTTGCTTGAACCGATGGTCGCGATTGGCGTTGCGCTGATCCTGTTCGAAGGGGGATTAAGCCTCGACTTCCGCGAATTGCGCCATGCGGGCAATGGCGTGCTCCGCTTGGCGACGGTGGGCGTGGCGCTGGGTTGGCTGTTTGGCTCGCTCGCTGGCCATTATATCGCTTTTCTCGAATGGCCGGTAGCGATCCTGTTCGGCGGCATATTGGTGGTGACAGGGCCAACCGTGGTGATCCCTTTGCTGCGGCAAAGCTCGGTTCAAACACGCCCCGGCTCGATCCTTAAATGGGAATCGATCGTCAACGATCCCACCGGCGCGCTATGCGCTGTGATTGCCTATGAATATTTCCGCAAAGTGGCCGACAATCCCGGCGCGAGCGTGGTCGAAGTTGTGCCGCCTCTGATCGGGGCTGCCATTCTCGCAGGGCTGCTTGGCTATGTGGCAGCGCGCGCGATTGCCTGGGCATTTCCACGCGGGGCAATCCCTGAATTCCTCAAAGTCCCCGTGCTGCTCACTACGGTGATTGCTGTCTTCGTAATCTCGAACAAGATCGAGCATGAGGCGGGATTAGTCGCCGTAACAGTCATGGGCGTGGCGTTGGCGAATATGCATGTTTCTTCGATGCGTTCGATCCATCCGTTTAAAGAGAATATCGCCGTGCTGTTGGTCTCCGGCATTTTCATCCTGCTGTCCGCCTCGCTGAGAATTGAGGATCTGGCCTATCTCAATTGGAGCTTTGGCCTGTTCCTGATCGCGCTGCTTTTCCTTGTGCGTCCCGCGACGATTTTGCTGAGCTTGCTGGGCAGCGATGTGCCTTGGAACGAGCGGCTCTTCCTTGCCTGGATTGCGCCGCGCGGGATTGTGCTTGTGGCAATTTCGGGCCTGTTTGCGCTGCGCTTGTCAGAGCTTGGCTATGCCGATGGCAATGCGCTGATCTCGCTCAGCTTTGCCGTCGTGGTTGCCACGATCATTGCGCATGGCTTCACGATTGATAGCGTCGCCAAGCTCTTGAAGGTCAAGGGCGACACGCGGCCCGGCCTTTTGATCGTTGGCTCGAACCCGTGGTCGATTGCGCTTGCGAAAGAGATGCAATCGCTCGGCACGCCAGTCACAATTGTCGATTCCAGTTGGCAGAGGCTAGCGGCCACGCGGCGCGAAGGGCTGCCCTTTTATCATGGCGAGATTTTGAACGAAGCGACTGAACACAATCTTGATCTTGCGCCCTTCCAAGTGCTGGTCGCAGCGACCGATAACGAGGCGTATAATTCGCTTGTATGCAATGAATTCGCGCATGAGATCGGACGCGATTCAGTCTATCAGCTCGACAATTCGACCGAGGAGGATGACCGCCACGCTGTGCCGCCATCTTTGCGCGGACGGGCCTTGTTCGAAGCTGGATTTGGCTTTGGCGAGGTTGAGCAATTGCAAGCGCAGGGGTGGGAGTTCCGCAAGACGACTTTGTCCGAAGAATTCAGTTTTGAAGATGCGCTGGAGAAGCTGCCAAAAGACGCGCATGTTCTGTTGACTTTGCGGGTAAGCGGGCGTTTGCGCTTCTTCACGCATGCCAAGCGGCCCGAACCGCGCCCGGGTGACACGGTGATTTCCTATGCGCCGCCCCAGCCCAGTGCCGCGGAAGAGAAAGCGCGCAAGAAACAGGACGCGAAATTGGCTGGGAAAGTCAAACCGGCTTGATGCGGCGAATTGAGGAGAGAGCGATGCGGAAGGCGAGAATTGGAATTGCAGGTGCAGCTTTGCTGATGCTTGCCGCGTGCCAGAATGCGCCATCTGACGAGCCGGAATGCGATTGCGCGGATGAGGTAGGAGACGGCGCAGAAGGCGCTCCCGATGCTGAACCCACAGCCTCTATCTTCGGGCCAGAAGCAGAAGTGCCCGAGCCGGAGAATGCACCTGAGGCAGAGCCGCTAACGGTAACAATCGGCTTTCCCGATGGCGGGGCGCAGCTTGATGCGGATGCTGTCGCAGCGCTCGAGGCGGCGCTCAAATCTGAGCAAGTTGTAGTAGGCGGTGCGATCACTTTGCGCGCGCATAGCGATGCAGGCGGGACGGACACAGCCAATATGGATGCGTCTGAAGAGCGCGGATTGGCGGTTGCAGCTTGGCTGATTGCTCAAGGGATTGCTGAGGAGCGGATCGAAGTTATCGCTTTTGGCGAGCAAAACCCGGCCGAGCCCAATGCGCTGCCAGATGGCATGCCGAACGAAGTTGGCCG
>CALLIO010000162.1 GCA_938009055.1 uncultured Altererythrobacter sp. | reverse complement strand
CAGGGCCGCCGCAATGAAGCATCTAAAGCCATCGGCCAAGCAATGGGGCAAGGCGATACGGAAAAGGCAGAGGCGCTGAAAGCAGAAGTCGCGCAGATCAAAGCCGACATGCCCGGCCTTGAGGATGAAGACCGCACGCTTGCCGACGATCTGGTCAAAGCGCTGGAGGTCATCCCCAACCTGCCCGCTGATGATGTGCCACAAGGCGCAGATGAGGCGGACAATGTTGAGGTTTCGACTTGGGGCGAGAAGCCGTCATTCGATTTCAAACCGAAAGAGCATGCCGATATCGGCCCCGCGCTAGGCATGGATTTTGAAACCGGCACCAAATTGTCCGGCGCGCGCTTTACCTTCCTGCGCGGTGATATGGCGCGGCTGCATCGCGCGCTTGGCCAGTGGATGCTCGACCAGCAAACCCGCGAGAATGGCTATACCGAATGCGCCCCGCCCGTGCTGGTGCGCGATGAAGCCATGTATGGGACGGATAAGCTCCCGAAGTTTGCTGAGGATAGTTTCCGCGCAGGCGACGAGCATTGGCTCATCCCAACATCCGAAGTCTCGCTCACGGCCAGCGTGATGGGCGACATCGTGGATGATGCGCAGCTGCCCAAGCGTCTCACTGCGCTCACCCAATGTTTCCGATCAGAAGCAGGCTCGGCAGGCAAGGACACGCGCGGCTTCATCCGTCAGCATCAGTTTGAAAAATGTGAACTTGTCTCGATCACGCGGCCCGAAGATTCAGAGGCTGAGCATGAGCGCATGACTGCCGCAGCCGAGAGCATTTTGCAAAAGCTCGGCCTTGCCTATCGCAAGGTGTTGCTGTGCACGGGCGATATGGGTTTCGGCGCGCGCAAAACTTATGACCTTGAAGTCTGGCTGCCCGGACAAGGCGCCTATCGCGAGATCAGCTCCTGCTCCAACACCGGTGATTTCCAAGCCCGCCGGATGAAAACCCGCTTTAAACGTGAAGGCGAAAAGAAGACCGAATTCGTCCATACGCTCAACGGATCGGGCCTAGCCGTGGGCCGCGCATTGGTCGCGGTGATCGAGAATTACCAGCAGGCCGATGGCAGCGTCATCGTGCCCGAAGCGTTGAGCGCCTACATGGGCGGCGTGACAAAGCTGGAGCCGCAAAACTAGTGCGCATCCTTGTCACCAATGATGACGGGATCAACGCGCCGGGTCTTGCCGTGCTGGAAGAGATTGCCCGCGAACTGAGCGATGATGTGTGGGTTTGTGCGCCAGCAGAAGAGCAATCGGGCGCTGGCCATTCGCTAACCTTAAACCGCCCCGTCCGGCTCCATCAGCATGGGCCAAATCGCTTTTCCGTCTCCGGCACGCCCACCGACAGCGTAATGATGGCTTTGCGAACAGTGATGGACGAAAAGCCCGATCTTATCCTGTCTGGCATCAATCGCGGGGCGAACCTGGGCGATGATATCACCTATTCCGGCACCGTCTCTGCCGCGATTGAAGGCGCGCTAGCCGGCATCCGTTCGATCGCTTTGTCACAAGTCTACGCCAAGGAAGGCATGGGGGATGACGTGCCATTTGATGCGGCCCGCCAATGGGCTTTGAGCGCAATCGAGCCGCTTTTGCATGCGCCCATCCCTGCCCGTACACTTTTTAACATAAATTTTCCTCCGATAAACGCGAGTCAAGTCAAAGGGATACGCGCCGCTCGGCAAGGTTTCCACGATTATTCAAGGGGTTCCGTGGTCGAAGGGCGTGACCCGCGCGGTTATAAATACTATTGGTTTGGTCTCAATGCGATTGAGCACACGCTCGATCATGGCACTGATCTGGAAGCGATAGACGAGGAGTATATCTCTGTGACACCGCTACAACTTGACCTCACCCATCATGAAACTCTGGCTGCGCTGGCAGAGCGTTTTAAAACATGAAACGCACTCTCACACGCATCGCCCTGCTAGCCGCAGCACCCTTGCTGATCGCTGCAGGAGATCCCGCCACCGAAACCGAGCACACGGTTGAAGAAGGCGAAACGCTCGGCGGCATTGCCAATCGCGCCGGGGTCGACAAGACGATCATCGCGCTCGCAAACGGGCTTTCCGAACCCTATTCGGTGCAGGTCGGGCAGAAATTGTTCATCCCGCGCCAGCGAAGCCACACGGTGAAATCGGGCGAGAGCCTCTCGCGCATTGCTGAGAAGTACCAGGTGCCCCAGTTCAACATCGCGATTGCCAATGGTCTCGACAAACCGAACGATATTCGCGTCGGACAAAAGCTCATTATTCCAGCGATAATGAAAACGCCGGTGCGGATCGCCAGCCGTTCAATCGCGCCGAAGGACCCCTATTTCAAACTGCCGCATGATGGCGACATTCTCCGCGCCTGGCCGCGCCATGACGGGATCGATTACGCCGTCAATACTGGCGATATGGTCCGCGCGTCGGCCAGCGGCACGGTCAGTGTCGTCAACGAAGGCTCGACCCGATTTGGCCGGGTTGTGATGATCGACCACGGGCAAGGCTATCAAACGGTGTATGGCCATCTTTCCAAAGTTACGGTGAAAGAAGGCGAATATGTGAAGTCGGGCGAACGCATCGGCCTTGCGGGCGATGCTGGCGGCGCGACCCGCCCCGAACTCCACTTTCAAATCCGCAAAGACGGCACAAAGATTGATCCGGCGACAAAATTGCCTAAACGCTAACTCCTATGGACGGGAGTAAAATTCGCAGGCGCCGCTTTCGCCCGCTGAGGCGCGCGGTGCGCGTGCCAGTGTGGGGCGATCTGGGCATAAGGTTGGGGCTGGCGCTCTTCCTTATTGCCATTGTCGTTGCGATCCACTGGTTCGACCGCGACGGGCTGACCGATGCCGCCGATGGCCATGTCAGCTTCCTCGACGTGGTGTATTTCACCATGATCTCGGTCACGACGACTGGATTTGGCGACATCACTCCCGTCAGCGACAGCGCCCGCATGGTCGAGGCGGTGATTGTCACACCGATCCGCTTTGCCGTCTTCTTTATTTTTGTCGGCACAGCCTATAATTTCATTATCAAGCGCTCTTGGGAGAAGTTCCGCATGGCCCGCATTCAGGAAAACCTCTCTGGCCATATCGTGGTCTTGGGATATGGCGTCTCTGGCTCTGAAAGCGTTGAGGAGCTGATCCAGCGCGGAACCGATCCTGCCGAGATTGTGGTGGTCGATCCAAGCGAGGAACGGCTGACAGAGGCGGAGAAGCTGGGCGTTAATGTAATGGCAGCTGACGCCACGCGCGATAGCACGCTAGAGGCAGTACGGATTTCGCGAGCGCAAAATGTGCTGGTTTCAGCCGGACGCGATGACACCTCGATCCTGATTGTGCTCACCGTGCGCCATATTGCGCCTGAAGTGCCGATCAGCGTGGTGGTGCGCGCGGACGACAATGAACTGCTCGCACGGCAAGCAGGCGCAAACAATGTCATCAACCCCGTGCGCTTCACCGGGCTGTTGCTCGCCGGCAGTGCAAAGGGCGCGCATATCGCCGACTATCTTGCCGACCTCGCCTCGGTCACAGGCCGCGTCCAATTGGTCGAGCGTGAAGTGACGCAGGAGGAATGCGGCAAAACCATCTCTGAAATCAGCTCAGGCGGCAAAGGCCTGCGCATCTATCGTGGCAGCCGGGCCTTTGGCTATTGGGAAGATGCGTGCCAAAATCTACAACCAGGCGATGTTCTGGTGGAGATTGTCCCCACCGAGAATGGCACCGGTTCTGGCGACGGGCATTAAAGGTACGCGTGTACCAATCCCATCGCGATGTAGAACAAAAGCCAGTACCCCGCATCAATGAAAAACAGAGCCTTGCCCTTCTGGCTAAACAGATAGTTGGTGCCGATCGCTGGCACAATAAAGCCCAGCGCTACGCCAAATGCTGTCATCACTTTGGCAAAGACAGAAAGTTCGTAATCATAGCTCGCGAAAGTGTGAGCCAGTGTCCAGCTTGCAAGAAGCGAGAAGGCGAATGCGCCGCCATAAATAAGACCCATCGAGCCTTCCTTGACCTGCTCTTCAGTAAGGCCCACCGCCCCCATCCAGCGCTTGCCCATGACCGGACCATACCAAATACCGCCCACGACAAATCCAGCGAGTGCCGCCAGCACTATGGCCAACCAATTGACGTCAAACATTAGACCTCTCCCCTTGTCTTGATGGAAGAGAGTGTAGCGCATTTGCGCTTCGCCTTGTAGAGGGCGCAGCATTATGTCTGAAACAACAACCCTCCCCGATGCGAAAAAGGTTGGCATGGTCAGCCTTGGCTGCCCCAAAGCTCTCGTCGATTCTGAGCGTATTCTCACCCGCTTGCGCGCCGATGGCTACGCGATGAGCCCTGACTATGCCGGCGCCGACGTGGTTTTGGTCAACACTTGCGGTTTCCTCGACTCAGCCAAGGAAGAAAGCCTTGCCGCGATTGGCGAGGCGATTGCGGAAAATGGCCGCGTGATTGTAACGGGCTGCATGGGCGAAGAGGCCGAGGCCATCCGCGCGGCGCATCCCCAAGTTTTGGCCGTTACCGGCGCGCATCAATATGAGCAGGTCGTCGAGGCGGTTCATGAGCATGCCCCGCCTAGCCAAGGCCCCTTTGTCGATCTGATCCCCCAGCCTAGCGATCACGATATCAAGTTGACGCCGCGCCATTACAGCTATCTCAAAATCTCTGAAGGGTGCAACCACTCCTGCGCGTTTTGCATCATCCCTGATCTGCGCGGGAAGCTGGCCAGCAGGCGGGTCGATGCCGTGCTGCGCGAGGCGGAAAAGCTGGTCGCTGCCGGTACGCAGGAATTGCTCGTCATCAGTCAGGATACATCCGCTTATGGCGTTGATACGCGGCACGAAACGCGGGAGTGGAAAGGGCGCGAGACCCGCGCGCATATGACCGATCTGGCGCGCGAGCTTGGCCAATTGCGCACCGCGCAAGGCAATGCGCCGTGGGTGCGGCTGCATTATGTCTACCCCTACCCCCATGTGGATCAGGTGATCCCGCTGATGGCGGACGGGCTGCTTACCCCCTATCTCGACATTCCCTTCCAGCATGCAGCCCCTTCGGTGCTCAAATCCATGAAACGCCCCGCGAATGAGGCCAAGGTGCTGG
>CALLIO010000161.1 GCA_938009055.1 uncultured Altererythrobacter sp. | reverse complement strand
AAGATCGGCGCGCTATTCTCGCTCACGCCCAAAACCCCGCTGGAAATTCGCCCCTATGAACCCTTCCGCGAGAAGTTTCAGGCTGGCGGTTCCTATCAGGCTGGCCCGCCCGACGGTTCGAAGCCGGGCGTCTTCTATTTCAACGCCTATGACCTGCCTAGCCGCCCAATCACGCAAAATGTGACGCTGTATTTGCACGAGGGTGCGCCTGGCCATCACTTCCAGATCTCGCTCGCGCGCGAGAATGAGGCGCTGCCGCCGTTCATGCGCTTTGGCGGCAACACCGCCTATGTCGAAGGTTGGGCGCTTTATGCCGAAACGCTCGGCTTCGAAATGGGGCTCTACGAAGATCCGATTGCGCATTACGGCACCCTGGATGACGAGATGTTCCGTGCGATCCGTTTGGTGGTCGATACTGGCCTGCATTCAAAAGGTTGGAGCCGCCAGCAAGCGATTGACTATATGCTGGCTAACTCATCCAAGGGTGTGACCGACGCAACGGCGGAGATTGATCGCTACATTGCAATCCCCAGCCAAGCGCTGGCTTACAAAATCGGCGCGCTGAAAATTCAGGAATTGCGCGCGAATGCAGAGGCCGAATTGGGCGATGCGTTCGACATCAAGGAATTCCACGCCGAAGTGCTGAATACCGGCGCTTTGCCGATGGAAGTGCTGGAGGCAAAGATTGAACGCTGGGTCGTATCCAAGAAGGGCGGCTAAATCGCTTCGACTGTCACCGGCAGCTTGGTAATCCCGCGCAGGAAGGGGCTGGAGAGCCGCTCGATCCCTTCTTGCGGGGTGATCCGCCAGCCGCGGTTCACGATCTCTTCGATCAGCGTGCCGATCTGGATTTCCGCCAGTCGCGCGCCCACGCAGCGGTGAATGCCGTGGCCAAATCCCAGATGCCGCCGCGCATTGTCGCGGGTCACATCAAACGTGTCGCCATTGGGGAAAACAGCCTCGTCGCGATTGGCCGAGTTGTACCACATCACGATCTTCTCACCCTTGGGGATGTGCTGACCGCCAAGCTCCGTATCGCATGTGGTCGTGCGCCGCATATGCAGCACGGGTGACTGCCAGCGGATGATTTCTTGCGCGGCATTGGGAATGAGCGAGGGATCAGCGCGCAGCTTCTCCAGCGCCTCTGGGAATTGATGCAGCGCCAACACCAGACCGCTCATCGAATTGCGCGTCGTGTCATTGCCGCCCACGATCAGCAGCGCGATGTTGGAAAGGCGTTCTAGCGGGTTGAGATTGCCCATCGCCTCTGAATGCACCATCCGGCTGAGCAGATCATCGCCCGGTTCTTCACCGCGCTTTGCATCCATCAGCTCGTCAAACCGTGCGAGCATTTGCTGCATCTGGCCCATCCACTCAGCGCGCCATTCATCGGTCATATGTTCAGCGGAAACACCGCCGGCATAGTCTGACCAACGCCTGAGATCGGTAAGGTCGGAATGGGGCATGTCGAACAGGATGCACAGCATGCCAATCGCTTGTTCGACCGAGACCCGATCGACCCAATCAAATGTCTCGCCAATAGGAATGCCGTCGAGCAGGTTTGAGCAAAAGCTGCGCACTTGCTCCTCGCGCATCCGCATCTGGCTGGGATTGAAAGCAGGTTGGATCACCTTGCGCTGCGCAGTGTGAACCGGCGGATCAGCGGCGATAAAGTTTTGCAAATTGCTCTCGGGCGGTGGGTCGGTGATCGTGATATTGCCGAGCGCATAGGAGGAGGAATAGGTTGCGTGATCGAGCTCGACCTGAGCAATCAGATCGTGGGTGACGACCGACCAATAAGGACCAAAGGCGCTGTCTGGACAATAGCTTACGGGCATTTCCGCACGCAGCAGCGCGAACATTTCGTGCCAGTCATCTTCGACGAAAATCCGTTCGGCACTCACATCAAAGGGCGCAATCGCCCTTTCCTCATTCGCTATAGTTGCCACGTTTTCCCTCTCCTTCGCGCTGGACTATCCTGCAGGCAGCGCATAGTGTCCAGCCTTTCCCCGGGGAGCCAGCGAGTCCTTTTTCCCAAAGGCGATGGTTGAGAGGGACGGGATAAGCGCCGTCCGACCCGTTGAACCTGATCCGGCCCCTTTTTGGGCTAACCGGCGGAGGGAGCGGGCATGCGAATTTCACCATGCATGCGCTCTTCGCATAGTGAGAGAGCAATTATGGCTGATATCAACTCGAAACTCGAAATTGGCGTAACCACTGGCCCCATTCGCGGCTCTCGCAAGGTTCATGTGGGCGCGCGAACAGGCTCTGGCGTGCGTGTCGCCATGCGCGAAATTGATCTGGAAGGCGGTGAGCCTTCGGTGCGCGTTTACGACACATCAGGTCCATACACTGACCCTGAAGCCAACATTGATATTCAAGCCGGATTGCCCGCTATGCGCCGCGATTGGATCATGGCCCGCGGCGATGTTGAGGAATATGACGCGCGCGAAGTAAAGCCGGAAGACAACGGTCAGCTTGGCCCCGACCGCTCCGGCGGCGTTCCCGCTTTCCCCAATGTGGTGAAAGCGCCATTGCGCGCGAAAAAAGGCAAAAATGTCAGCCAGATGCACTATGCACGCCAAGGCATCATCACCCCTGAAATGGAATATGTCGCCGAGCGCGAGAATCTGGGCCGCGAAATCAATGCCGAGCTGATCGCGGCCAATACGGCTGGCTCTGAAAGCTGGGGGGCGTCGATCCCCGACCTCATCACGCCGGAATTCGTGCGCGAGGAAGTCGCCCGTGGCCGTGCGATCATCCCGAACAATATCAATCACCCTGAAACCGAGCCAATGGCAATCGGGCGCAATTTCCTCGTCAAGATCAACGCCAATATCGGCAATTCCGCCGTTGCATCCGATGTGGCGAGCGAAGTTGACAAGATGGTCTGGTCAACCCGCTGGGGTGCGGACACGGTGATGGACTTGTCGACCGG
>CALLIO010000160.1 GCA_938009055.1 uncultured Altererythrobacter sp. | reverse complement strand
GCAGGCGGCGCAGTCATAAACGGCACGCCGAGCTTTTTGAGCCTGTCCCAGCAGCTGACCAGATCATCACAGATCAGCGCGATATGCTGGATCCCCTCGCCATTAAATTCGCGCAGGAATTCCTCGATCTGCCCCTTGCCGCCTTCTCCCTCTTCATTGAGCGGAATTTTGATCTTTCCATCGGGCGCGGTCAGCGCTTTCGATGTAAGGCCAGTGTATTCGCCCTTAATGTCGAAAAAGCGGATCTCTTTGAAATTGAACAATGTTTCATAATAGTCCGCCCAATAGGCCATGCGGCCCGTATAGACATTGTGAGTTAGGTGATCGATCAACTCGAAACCAGCCCCTTCGGGAGTGCGCTCGACACCGGGGAGATATTCAAAGTCGATGTCATAGATCGACAACCCCTCGCCCCCATCATCCGCGTAGCGATCGACTAGATAGAGGATCGCCCCACCAATTCCGCGAATGGCTGGAATGCGCAATTCCATAGGTCCTGGATCGTTGGCGACCGGTTCTGCGCCAACAGAGATCAAATGGTCGTAGGCTTTGGCCGCATCGCGGACGCGGAACGCCATGCCGCAAGCAGAAGGGCCATGTTCGCGCGCGAAATACCATGCTGCTGAGCGCGGCTCGTAATTTGCGATGAGGTTGATCCCGCCTTGCCGCCACAAATGCACATCTTTGCTGCGATGGGTCGCGACATGGGTAAAGCCCATCGCTTCGAATACGGGTTCGAGCTGGCCTTTCTCGGGCGAGCAAAACTCCACAAATTCAAAGCCATCAAGGCCAGCAGGATTGTCAAACAAGTCGGCCATTACGCGCGAATCCTTAAGCGAGGGATACTTGGTTTCCTTTGTAACTATATATCGGATGGAGCGCGAAGAGTCAAAGCCTGCTTAAGGGCTCATGCGTGGTCGAAACCGCGAAGTTAGGAAGCGATCCGCCCGATGTTGCGGCCATCAACTTGCTTGACGGACAAGCTCGCCCCAAAAGGCTGTCCGCCTTCAAACGCTGTCCGCGTCGCTTCATCGGTCAGGTCTGCATTGCCGATCACGCGCGCGCCACCTGGCTCGCGACCGATCCACACGGCGACATCGCCCTTCTTGCTGCGGTTGATGGTGTAGCTTTCGACACTGGCTTGATCGAATGCGCCATCATGCAAAGCGATCGCATCAGTGGCTTTGGACACGGCTTCGAAGCGATCATTGGCAGACCAATCGGCTGGCTCGGTGGAATAAATGCCGGAAGAATATTTGCTCATCCAGCCGCCATTTGCGCCAACAAAGGCGAAGGAGCCGCGCGCGCCGCGAACCCGCGCCACCGCCTCGGCAATGGCATGGGCTGAGTAATTGTTTCCTGCCCCGCCGAAGAAGGGCAACCCGCCGGTCAAAGTCAGCCCGCGCGGGTCATCTGCGGTGAGCCCAAAGTGGTCGCATTGGCCGAAAACAGGGATTGCAAAGCAGCTGTAGAAGTCGAGGAATTGCATATCCTCAAAGGTCCTGCCCGCCCGCGCCAGAGCCTTCTCAACGCAAGCGATAGAAGCCGGGTTCTTCGCCAGATCAGGCCGCACAGACAGCTTCAGCTCGGTCGCGTGCGAGATGGCGTGGATATGCACCCACTTCTCCTCTGGCACGCCCAACTCGCGCGCCTTGCCAGCGCTTGCGATGATGATGGCAGCAGCCTGATTCACTTGATCGCGCGCCACCGTCATGCGGGTATAGGGCTCGGCGACAATCCGGTTGCGTTCAGTAATGGTCGCCAGCTCTTCTGCGCTGCGTTCAACCGGCGCGGCCGCATGCGGATTGGCCGCCGCGACACGGGTGAAGGGTTCGAACAAGGTGCCAATATCATGGCGATATTCGTCCAAACTTTTGCCCAGCCCATTGCGCCGCGCATTCTCAGCGATGGCATAGAGCGGGATCGCGCCGGTCGCCCCGTGGGCGAACAGTGCCGGCTCCATCATTTCTTCAACGCCAAACCCCTGATCCTCTAGGCTGCCGCCAATTTCTTCTGACCAATCGGGCTTCTCCCCCTTGGCTGACAAAGCCAGAACGGTTGAGATGGCTTCGGAACCGACCACGACTGCCACTTCGGCATCGCCAGCGGCAATATCGCGGGCAAATTCGCCCACCAGCTTCTGATTGGTCTCGCCGCCCGTGGTGGTGAGGATCGCGCGTGATGGGTCTGCCCCCACCCGCTTGGCTATCGCGCGCGGCACATTGTCCGCCGCGCCAAAGGGAGGCTTGCGATCAGGGCGCGACATTTCAAACGCGCGGATAGCGGCGAGCACATCAATCGCGCCCGCCACATCTCCGCTTGCTTCGCTGTCAGCAATTGCAGCCGCCAAAGAGCGCCCAGCCAAATCCATATAGGAAAGCGCCGCATATTCAGCCTCGCCAACCCGTTCGGAATATTGGCCGACGCCGATGATGACCGGCGTATTGTCAGACACTTTAGTCAACGAAGCCGTCCACGCGTTCTACGATGATGGCCGGTGCCATACCGCCAGCAGCACACATGGTGACAAGACCATAACGTCCCTCGCGCCGTTCCAGCTCGTCAACAATCGTGCCGATCAGAATCGAACCGGTTGCGCCAATCGGATGGCCCAAGGCGATGGAACCGCCGTTCACATTCACCCGGTCCCAATCCAGATCCAAATCCTTCATGAATTTGGCGGTGACGACTGCAAAGGCCTCGTTGATTTCAAACAGATCAATATCGTCTGTCGTCATCCCTGCCTTGGCGAGCACTTTCTTTGCCGCTGGCACAGGCGCGTTCAGCATCAGCGTGGGGCAATCCCCTTGGTTAGCGGTTGCAACAACGCGCGCGCGCGGTTTCAACCCGTTTGCTTCGC
Organism: uncultured Altererythrobacter sp.; assembly: GCA_938009055.1. Classification (GTDB taxonomy): domain Bacteria; phylum Pseudomonadota; class Alphaproteobacteria; order Sphingomonadales; family Sphingomonadaceae; genus Erythrobacter. The sequence goes on along the minus strand of CALLIO010000160.1, from coordinate 11,278 downwards.
AATATTCCTTGGAGCAGACCAAAATTGCCGCAGCGCCATCTACCACGCCCGATGAATTTCCGGGGCCGTGGAAGTGCTGAATATCAACATCAGGATATTTCTGATTGACCATTTCGCGGAACGTTGGCTGCCCTTCGCCAATCGAAAGGTCTGCCATTTTCTCAAAACTGGCGGGCAAACCGCCAAGTACTTCCATGGTTGTGCCGGGCTTCGGAAACTCTTCCTTATCCAGCACCACATTGCCATCATCATCGATCACCGGAACGAGCGATTTGTCAAAGCGCCCTTCCTCAACCGCTTTCGCTGCGTTCTGCTGACTTTTCAAAGCGACCATATCCAAATCTTCGCGGGTAAAGCCTTCCATTGTGGCAATCGCATCGCCGCAAATGCCCTGCTGGGATTGGGGATGGCTTTTCGCCAAACGCTCATTATGGCTTCCCATCAAACGGGGCGGCAAGCCCAATTGCATCCGCTCTTTCGCGACCGTCCCGGTGTAGCTCATCATCTCGGTGCCGCCTGCTACTACGCAGTCTTCCATGCCCGACATAATGACGGCTGCTGCCAGATTGACCGCAGTGATTCCGCCGCCGCAGAACCGGTCGAGCGTCATCCCGCTCGAGGTCACATCATAGCCCGCGTCCAGCGCCGCCATCCGGCCAATATCGCCGCCCTGCTTGCCTTCCTGACTGGAGGTTGACCAAATCACATCGCCGACCGTTGCCGTGTCGAGATCATTGCGCTCGGCAATCGCTTTCAGACAAGTCGCGGCCAGATGTTGCGGATGCATATGGGCCAGAGCGCCCTTGCCCACCTTGCCAATTCCGCGAGGAGTGCGGACCGCATCGACGATATAAGCTTCAGTCATTGTGATAATTCCTCTCGTGCGCCGCATTGGGCAATAGACTCGGGTAACTGACCTAGTTATATAAGTTGCCAATCGCAATGGGCAAGCATGGCCCAGCAGATCGAATTTAGCGGAGAGAATAGAACATGACCGAAGAAGTTCTGACTAGTGAAAAGGATGGCGTTCTGATCGTCACCATCAACCGGCCAGAGGCGAAAAATGCCATGACCAAAGCGGCGGCTGAGGCAATTGCTGCCGCGATGGACCGGCTCGATGCAGAGGATGATCTGCGCGTCGGGATCTTGACAGGTGCGGGCGGAACATTCTGTTCGGGCATGGATTTGAAAGGCTTCTTGCGCGGCGAACGCCCATCGGTTGAAGGGCGCGGATTTGGCGGAGTAGTCGAAGCGCCACCGCAAAAGCCGCTGATTGCTGCGGTCGAAGGATATGCCCTCGCTGGCGGACTAGAATTGATGATTGCTTGCGATCTGGTGGTGGCCAATTCGGGCGCTCAATTCGGCATCCCCGAAGCCAAGCGCGGCCTTGTTGCAGCAGCTGGCGGCGTGATGATGCTGCCCGATCAGATCCCCGAACGGATCGCGATGGAGCTGGCGCTTACCGGTGACTTTATTGGTGCCAGCCGCGCGTATGAATTGGGTCTCATCAACACCGTAACAGACGGTGCAGCGCTCGACGGCGCGATGGAACTGGCAGCCAAGATTGCGGCCAATGGCCCGCTGGCGGTTAAAGTCTCCAAACAAGTGATGAAGCAATCGCGCGGATGGTCGATGGATGAACGCTATGCCAAGCAAGGCGAGCTGATCGCACCGGTCTTCAGCTCATCCGATGCCCGCGAAGGCGCGGCCGCCTTTGCTGAAAAACGCGCGCCCAATTGGACAGGCAAATAGCAGATAATACGCAGGTCATTGGCGTCATTCGCGGGGATGCTCTGAGACGTTTTCCTGATGAAAACAGTCCAACAGAGACAACCCCTAGATAAGTCGAGACCTCGCCAGATACTCTTAAGAAGGAAACAGATATGCCGGTAATTAACGTCCCTCAGCCTGAGTTTATGGAAGATGAGGAAATCGCTATTTTCGCCGATGCGGTTGGCAAGTTTTACCAACAGCATGCACCGGAAAAGCGCGTCGAAAAGTGGCGCGAAGATGGCCAAGTCGAACGCGAGTTCTGGAACGAGGCTGGGCAGGCAGGTCTCTTGGGCGTTTCCGTGCCGGAAGAATATGGCGGCCACGGCGGCGACTTCCGCCACGATATGGTCGTTCTTGACCAACAGGCAAAGCATGAGGTTGATGGCTTTGCCGCCTCTCTCCACAACACCATCATCCTGCCTTATCTGGTGCGCCACGGCACCGAAGAGCAGAAGAAGAAATACCTTCCCAAGCTTGTCTCAGGCGAATTGGTCAGCGCGATTGCGATGACCGAGCCGGGCGTTGGATCCGACCTTCAGTCGATCACCACCACCGCGCTGAAAGACGGCAATGGCTACCGAATCAATGGCGCCAAAACCTATATCTCAAGCGGCCAGATCGCTGACTTCATTGTTGTTGTCGCCAAAACCGATCCCAATGAACGCGCCAAGGGTATCTCGCTCATGCTGCTGGAAACAGAGGGTGCAGAAGGGTTTGAACGCGGCAAAAAGCTCGACAAGATCGGGCAGGATGCGGCGGACACTTCTGAATTGTTCTTCGACAATGTGTTTGTTCCGGCTGAAAACGTGCTGGGCGGAGTAGAAGGCAAAGGCTTTTATCAGCTGATGGGCGAGCTTCCGCAGGAACGCCTGGTGATCGCGATGGGCGCTGCCACGGCAATCGAGAAAGCGCTCGATGTGACGGTCGAGTATGTGAAGAACCGCAAGGCTTTCGGTCAAACGATCTGGGACTTCCAGAACACCCAATTTGTGCTAGCCGATCTGAAAGCGCGCGGCACAGCGGGGCGCGTTTTCGTAAACGATTGCATCGCCAAATTGCTGAAGGGCGAGCTTGATGTCGCGACCGCAAGCATGGCCAAATATTGGCTGACAGAGCTGCAAAGCGAAGTCGTCGACAAATGCCTCCAGCTCCACGGCGGAGCGGGCTATATCAACGAATATCCGATCGCGAAAATGTTCCGCGACGGGCGTATCACCCGCATTTTTGGCGGATCGAACGAAGTGATGAAGATGCTGATCGCGCGCTCTATGTAATTGACGCCAAGAGCTTTGGGAGAAAGGGGCGGTTCGCATAGCGCGGATCGCCCCTTTTGCTTGTGCGTGTGCGCGGCGGCAGCCGGTTATCCAACACACAAAAAGGGCGGCCCTGCAATGAAGCGGAGCCGCCCTTCCTTTAGCCCTCTCCCAAAGGCTTTATCGTCAAGCTTGCGCTTAGAACTTGGTGCGCACTGTCACGCCGTAAGTCGCTGGCTCTTGCGGGAAGGCCGAGCGTGAGGAACCGCGAAGCACGGTGTTGAAGGTAACACCGCGAGTGACCACATCCGTAACGTTCACACCCCAAACTTCCACCGTCCAGCTTTCATCTTGAGCGCCAAAGCCAGCCCGAAGATTGACTTTGGTGTTGCCGTCCTGAACATCGAACGGCACCAGCGGCGCGGCGTCCACAGCGGCTTGAATATCGCCGCCAAACCCGGCGATGATCGCCGCGCTTGGAACGGTTGTGGCCTGTGTCGATGTCCGGCGGTCGCTTTCTGTGCGAACCTGAGCAGACAAGAACCCGCGCAGAGAATCGCCAATGTCCTTGTCGTAATTCGCGCCCGCAATCGCCACATATTTGGGCGCATTGGTAAGCGAATTGCCGCAAAGCGATGTGACGTTCGCATTGGGAATGCCACCATCGCAATTCTCAGGATAGCGTGCATCGGTATAGGTCAGACCCAGATTGAAGGTCAGATTTTCATCGGGACGGATCACCGATTCCAACTCAAAACCGGATGATTTTGCCGAGTTCACGTTGAACGTGGTGAACTGCGCGCCGGTGAATTCGAGAACCTGGAAGTTGGAAAACTCTTCCAAGAATGCTGCCACGTTGACCGTCACCGCATCATCCAGGAATTTACCCTTCACACCGATTTCATAGGCATCGACCTCTTCCGAAAGGAAGGTTGGATCAGCGCCGCCAGCATTGGCCGTAATGTCGAGGTTGATACCGCCTGACTTATAGCCATGAGTAAAGCTGGCATACGCCGTGATTGGTGCCGCAAACTGATAGGTCACCTTACCGGTGTAGATCAGCTCATTATCGCTAAATGGCACTTCAAACTCGCGCGGAAGCGGGAATGCAATCGCATCTGATCCAATCGCCGGCGCGGTAAAGGCAAAACAGCCAGTGCCAAGCACGCTACCAACCAAACCTGGGCCTGTGATACCTGCGATTGTCGCCGTACCGCCCAGCAGCGTCAAACAGGCTGGATTGTTGGAAGCAAGCTGCTGGAACCCGCCCGTTTTCTTTTCATCCGAATAGCGCAGACCCAAGGTCAGGGTCAGGCTATCAGTGATATCAAACGAGTTGTGCGTGAAGATCGACCAGCTTTCGCTGCTTTGCGCATATTGGTTGGTCGATGTGGTCCCCGCTGGACTGATCGGCGTACCGCCCGTGATCGCGTTTGTTAGCAGAGTGAGCGGTGCTGGGCCCAATGCCCCACCAAACAGACCTGCGATTTGCAAATCATATTGGGTTCCGAGCGAGAAATCCTGCTCAGATGAAATCTGCTCGTCTGAGTAGTAACCGCCAACAAGCCAGTTGAACCGGCCGTCCATCGCTTCGCCTTGCAAACGCAATTCAGCGGTGAAGGTTTCAATGTCAGTGTCGAGACGATCAACGTCGAACACGTCCAGCCCAGAGAAGGATGAATCGTAATTCTCAGTCGAAGTGTAATCGCGATACGAGCCGATGAAGATCAGATCAGCATTGTCGCCGAGCGGGAATTCCAGCTCTCCAGTAACGCCCCATTGCTTTGCCTCGGACATTGGAACGCGGTTGGATGTTGCGACAAGATTGTCGACCGCTTGTTGAGCGGCACCAACATCAAATGGCGAGGTTGCCGGAAGCGCTGTCGCCATGCCAGCGCGAGCAGGGCCGCCAACGCCAACAACGGCCGCTTCAAAGCCGGTGTTCGCCAGCACTTCTAGCGCGGCGCAGCATTGGTTTTCGCTCTTCGTATAATCGAAGATCAAACGACCTTTGACGCCGCCTTCGCTTTCATAGCCCAATTGGCCGCGAACCAGATATTGGTCGATCGTATTGGACTCGCCAATTTGATTGCCATTGATGTCAACAATATCGAGATAGCCATCACGCTCGCGATAGGCGCCGGTCAGGCGAACAGCGAGTGTGTCTTCAACGATGGGCGCATTGATCGCGCCCTGCACGTTCAGCAGATCATAATTGCCGTATGTCGCATTGGCAAAACCGCCGAACTCGTTGAGATCGGGGCGGTTGGTTGTGATGTTCAGCGCACCAGCCGAAGTGTTGCGGCCAAACAATGTGCCCTGCGGCCCGCGCAGAACTTCGACCCGCTCAACGTCAACAAATTCGCCAAGCGCAACGCCGGGGCGCGATTGATAGGCGCCGTCCACAAAGATGCCGACCGCGCTTTCAAAGCCGATGTTGTTCGATGTTGTACCAACGCCGCGAATACGCAGCACGACCGAGCCGGATGCGATCTGTGCGTTTGAGGTCGAGAAGCTGGGTGAAACCTGTGTGATGTTCTGGACGTTGACGACGCCCTGCTTTTCCAACTGTTCAGGTGTAACTGCAGTCACCGCGATTGGAATGTCTTGGACATCCTGCGCGCGGCGGGTGGCGGTCACGATGATGACGTTATCATCATTGCCGTCTTCAGCGCCGTCTTGGGCTTCTTGAGCGAATGCTGGTGTTGCAAGGGCGCTGGATGCCATCAGGGCAGCCGCGCTGAGCGCGAACTTTTGTGTCATTTTGTACCTCTCCACGTACTTTTATTATGCTGCAGAGAGTATCAGCGCACGGACCGTTGGCAAGGGCACAGGACACGCTTGTCTGGATTTGGTGCAATTTTATCACACCGCCTGAACGTGAATGCCGAATTCCCCTACGTCAATTGCGCAAGCGTATGCCCAACCAAATTGTTCTTGACGCTCCCAGATCAAGCGCGCCTCCCGAATTTCGCGTCACAATCACCTCATCCAGTACGTTTTCTGCGCGCGCAATCAGCGCAAATCGGCGCGAAAGTGGGACTTCGGCATAAAAATCGATCGTCGTTGCGGCGGGTAAAGCCACGGCCTCGCTATCATCTTCAAACTGCGCGCCCGTGTGACGAACAGTGGCGGCCAGCGTCCAACTTTCTTGTGGCGACCATGCAGCGCGCGCCGAGGCGGCAAGGCGCGGGACTTGCGGCGGGCGGTTGCCATCGAGCGCAAGCGAGGCGCCTTCCCCCTCGATCTTCGCATCGCTGAAGCTTGCCGACCCATCAAAGCGAACGCTGCCAAGTTTGGCCGACAGGCCCGCCTCTATGCCTTGTGCGGCAATCGCGGGCAGGTTCTGGCGCTGGCGCAAAGTCGGCGTAAGCGTGACATTGGCGATGGCATTCTTCACTGTGTTGTCAAAGGCCGTGAGCGAAAGGGTGACGTCATCGCTTGGGGTGAAGTCCGCGCCCAGCTCAAATCCCTCGAGCCGTTCATTGGCAAGATCAGCGTTGGCCTGCGTAACAATCGGGAAGATCACAAAGGGGCGGTAAAGCTCGTTCAAGGTCGGCAGGCGCAATCCCGTGTAAGCTGCTGCGCGCAGTTTCAGCGCCGCGCTTGGCCGATAGGCTGCGCCAGCGCGCCAGCTGAGCGACCAGTCAGAGCGGTCCTGCCCAATAGTCTCGCTGACGAGAGCCCCGCCGGCATCGACCGCGCGGTAGAAGCCGTCCTTGATGATCGTGCGATCCGCCCGCAATCCGCCGGTCAGCACCAACGCGCCGCCAGCCCCATTGGGCGACCAGTCATTCTCGATGAAAAAGCCAAGGTCGCTATTGGTGCCCCCGCCTCTGCGCCGCTCGCGCAAGGCGCCGGTAAAGGCGCTGTAGCTTTCTTCCTGAAGCTCGCCATTGCTGCGGCGAAAGTCCGCACCGATCCTTAAAGTATGCGCGTCACCCACGGGCGGGCGCAGTTCTAGCTTGCCGCCAAGCCCGGTCGAAGGGGTATTGCGCTGATCCAGCACACGCACAAACCGCGTGGAGGAAATCACCACGTTCGAAAAATTGCGCGCCTGAACATAGGCCAGCGCATCAAACTCCCAAGCGCCCCGCCCGACCAGCCGGATGCTCGCGTCTTGCCCCTGATGCGAACTGTCTGCCCCGTCAAAGCGCAAAGTGCGCTTGTCATCGAAGATGAGCCCGCGTGCTTGCAGCTCAATCGTGTCGGTAAGCGGCGCAGCGATGCGCAGGCCGGTTGACCAGCTATCAAACTGCGCACGAGCCGAAGCGGGAACGCGCTGATCGGCAGGCGTTGTGAAGAACCCCTTGCCCCTGTCCCACCGTCCAAAAACGCTGGCATAACCGCTGCCAAGCTGCGCGCCATAAGAGCCGGACAGTTCGCTTTCGGCCCGATCGTTCACCAATGCGCTGGCCGACAGCCCCAGATCAGTCGCGCTTTCCAATTCGATTGTGCCCGACAATGCGCCCGCACCAAACGGGCCAGAACCGCCCCCGCGGGTGACGCGAATGCTCTCCAACCGTTCAGGGCTAAGCGCGCTCAAAGGCACATATCCGAAGAACGGATCGACCATCGGCACCCCGTCGAGCGTCACCAATGCGCGGGTCGAGGCATTGCCGCCGAGCGCCCTTAGCGTCACGCCTTGCGCGCTGGGATTGGATGATCGGCTGTCCGAACGGCGAAATTGCTGGAAACCGGCAACCGAGCGCAACACATCCTCGATCCGGCCAGATGCGCCGCTTTCGATCACTTCGCGGTCAATCTCGCTCACGGCATAGGCTGCACCAGAGGGTGCCTCCTCAAGCCCCTCGCCCGTGACGATGATGATGCTTTCGCTCTCCTCCTGCGCGACAACAGGAGCTGGAAGCAAAACAGCCAAAGCCGAAAGCGATGATAGGGAGAGCATTTTCATAGCGCGCGCCTCTAAACTAAGCCTGCCGCCAAGTCAGTTGCAAATTGCAATCCTGACTCGCTTTTGCCGCGGGTCTGTGCTTATCTCGCGTCAATTGGGAGAAAGCACATGCAGCCGTTTACACCGGACCACGATGTTCTGATCGTTGGCGCTGGCATTTCCGGCATCGGCATGGCCGCACATATGGAGCAAAAAAGCCCCGGCCATTCCTATGCCATCGTTGACCGCCGTGACAATCTGGGCGGGACATGGGATTTGTTCCGCTATCCCGGCATTCGGTCCGACAGTGATATGCATACGCTGGGCTTTGATTTCGAGCCGTGGAAGCATGAAAAGACCATCGCCGATGCCCCTGCCATTCTCGATTATCTTCACAAGATCGTGGACGAGCGCGATATTCGCCAACACATTTCCTTCGGCCAGAAAGTCATCAGCGCTGATTGGCGCGAGGCCGATGCGGCATGGCATGTAACGCTGGAGACAAAGGACGGTGAGCACAAGCTAGTGACAGCGCGCTGGCTGTACCTGGGCTCGGGCTATTACGATTATGATGATCCCTATGACGCGGGCTTTGATACCAGCGCTTTCGAAGGCGAGGTGGTCCACCCGCAATTTTGGCCTGAAGACCTCGACTACACAGGCAAAAAGGTCGTCGTGGTCGGATCAGGGGCAACATCGGTAACAATCGTGCCTTCGATGGCCGGCAAGGCCGAGCATGTGACGATGCTCCAGCGCACCCCGACTTGGATGTGGGCGCGCCCGGCAAAAGATTGGTTCGCCAACACTTTGCGCAAGATTTTGCCAGAGGAAACGGCCTACAAAATTACCCGGTTTAAAAACATCCGGATGCAGGATTTCTCGTTCAAAATGGCGCGCAACAAGCCAGAGACGGTGAAAGCGAAACTCAAGAGCCTGATCGAGAAATCGCTTGGCGACAATTACGACGAGGCAACGTTCTCTCCGCCCTATAACCCTTGGGAACAGCGCGTCTGCTTGGTTCCCGATGATGATCTGTTCCATGCAATGAATGCGGGCAAAGCCTCGATCGTCACCGATCATATCGCAGCTTTTGAAGCAGGCGGCGTGCGCTTGAAATCGGGCAAATTGCTCGAAGCGGATATCATCATCACCGCCACCGGCCTGTCGCTCGCTGTAGCGGGAAAAATCGCGGTCAGCATGGATGGCGCGCCGGTGAATTTTGCCGATCACTATTATTACAAGGGATGCATGTTCGGGAATATTCCGAACCTGTCGGTTGTGTTTGGCTACCTCAACGCCAGCTGGACTTTGCGTGCGGATGTGAATTCGAACTATGTCTGCCGCGTTCTCAACCACATGAAGAAGCAAGGCAGTACGGTGGTGGTACCCGATCTGCCGCCGGAAAAAGAGGCCGCTTTGGAAGAGGATGATCTGTTCGATTTTTCCTCCGGCTATATCCAGCGCGGAAAGCACATCATGCCCAAGAGCGCTGTGGCCTATCCGTGGCGGCTCAATCAGGAATATGTGCAGGATCGCAAGATCATGGCGACCGACCCGATTGAAGACGGGCATCTAAGCTTCCGACAGCCTGGCGCGAATGCCCATACGGCTGATGAGCAATTGGAAGCCGCAGAGTAGGCCTTTTTGTTTTCCGCACGCCCATCCGGGCGCGTGATATCCTCGCGGCTTGCGGGCAAGCCCGCACCGCTGCGGGCGGGCAGTCGCCCTTGCGGTCGCTAACGCGACCGATGCCAGCCCTGTAAGACACCCGAACGCCGGCGTCTGAGGCTAAACAAATGACTCTTCTTGAGGCGACGCACTTACTCCCCTAAGCGTCACCCATGACTTCAACCGACAAAATCTGGACAGCCGGCCTCGTCATTATCGGTGACGAGATCCTGTCCGGCCGCACCCATGACAAGAATATCGGCCAGATCGCCAGCTGGCTTCAGGTCCAGGGCATCCGCCTTGCCGAAGTGCGCGTGGTGGCCGATGAACAAGATCGCATTGTCGAGGCTGTGAACGCTCTTCGCGCGCAGAACGATTACCTGTTCACTACTGGCGGGATTGGCCCAACGCATGACGACATCACCGTCGATGCGATTGCCGCAGCTTTGGGTGTCGAAGTTATCATCCATCCAGAGGCACGCGCTATTCTCGAACGCTATTATGCCGATAAGGGCGGCACGAATGAAGGGCGTTTGCGCATGGCGCGCGTGCCCGATGGGGCCGAGCTGATCCCGAACAAGCGTTCAGGCGCGCCCGGCATTCGCCATGGCAATATCTTCGTCATGGCAGGCGTTCCGCATATCACCGCTGGCATGCTCGATGCGCTGACCGGAGAATTGGAAGGCGGCGCGCCGCTGGTTTCTGAAACGGTGGGCGGCTTTATCCCTGAAAGCGAGGTTGCAGGCCTCTTGCGCGAAGTCGAGCAAGCGCATGACAATTGCCAGATCGGCTCCTACCCCTTCTTCCGCGAAGGCAAGGTGGGATCAAACTTTGTGATCCGTTCAACCGATGAAGAAGCGGTGAAAAGCTGCATGCATGTCTTGTGCGAGGGATTGGCGGAAAACGGCTGGGACTTCACGCCAGGCGGCATCTAATTTCGCCATCTCTGATTGACGCAATTGAGCAGCGTTTCCCTTTTACTGATTGATATTTAACCAGCCCACGCCGATATTGGTTGTTCAGGGCATGGAATTATTTCTCATCATCGTGCTGGGCATTGTCGCCATTATCCAATGGGACAAGCACAAGCGGGTCGAGCGGCGGCTTGAAAACACCATCGAGTCTTTCCGGCTCGAGCTTATAAAGCTGCGCGGCGGCGAGACGAGTGATGACAGCGCAGATGTTCCCGCGCCAGAGCCGGATCAGGTTGCCGCTGAAGAGGTTAGAGACCCACTGTCCGCACAGCCCGAAGTGGAGGACGCGTCCCTTGAAGCCGAACCTGCCCCAGAGCTTGAGCCCGTCTTAGCAGAGCCAGAGCCGTTTAAAGAGGCAGCCTATGCCGCCGCTGATGACGAAGTGCAGGTGCAAGAGGCTGAGCCAGCTGAATCTGAAGGTTCCGAGTATGAATCTCAAAATGTCGGCCTAGCCTCGCGTTTCTCCTTCGACTTTGAAGACATATTCGGACGGCGGCTACCGATCTGGGCAGGCGGATTTGCGCTAGCGATCGCAGGGATTTTCCTTGTCCGATATGCGATTGAGGCGGGCCTCATCACGCCTCTCGTGCGGGTATTGCTAAGCTTCCTTTTCGGGCTTGGTCTGCTGGGCGGCGCAGAAGCGGCCTATCGCTACGAGCACAAATTGCGCGATCCGCGTGTGCGCCAAGCTTTGGCGGGCGCTGGTCTCGCCACGC
>CALLIO010000159.1 GCA_938009055.1 uncultured Altererythrobacter sp. | reverse complement strand
GTCAATTGCTCGCCGCGCTCCACCGCGCCAACGCAAAAACCGGCAAGGTCATAATCACCATCGGCATACATGCCCGGCATTTCGGCTGTCTCGCCGCCGATCAGCGCGCAGCCTGCTTCTTTGCAACCTTTTGCAATTCCCGCGATCACACGCTCGGCAATCCCGTTTTCGAGATGGCCGGTGGCAAAGTAATCGAGGAAAAACAGCGGTTCAGCGCCTTGGACGATCAGATCGTTGACGCACATTGCCACCAAATCAATTCCGACATTGTCATGCCGGTCATAATCGATGGCCAGCTTGACCTTGGTGCCCACGCCATCATTGGCCGCGACCAGCAACGGGTCGGTATATCCAGCAGCCTTGGGGTCGAAAAACCCGCCAAATCCGCCGATTTCGCTGTCTGCACCGGGCCGCGCCGTTGCTTTCACAAGAGGGCCAATTGCCTTCACCAATGCATTGCCAGCGGCGATAGAGACGCCGGCCGCTTCATAGGTGTAACTTTCAGGTTGGGTATCACTGGATGACATAATCCCCATGCTTTAGCCTTTCGTGCTTGGAATTCCACTCGCCTTTAGGCAAAAGGCGACTGGTTTTCCCCGATGACTCAATCGCTTTCATCATTTCAGGCATTTAGGTCGCCCATTAGCCCGCTTTCTCAGCGGGTTTGGTTGCTTGTGGGCCTCTGCCTTCTCGCCATCATCGCCATTGCGGGCGCAGCGGGATTGTTCGCACAGGTTGGCGGCGAGCGCGGGATCGCGCCAATTGTCAGCACAACCGATATTGATGTCGCGGGTATTGAAGTCGATGTTTCGGGCGATGACGCACAGGACGCCCGCGAAAAGGGCTGGCGAGAGGCGCAGCGCAAAGCCTGGGCGAAGATCAACGGCCCCAAGCTTTCCGATGGCCAGTTGCAAGGGCTTGTCTCTGCTGTCGTGATTGAGCGCGAGCAAATCGGCCCGCGCCGCTATATTGCCCGCCTTGGTGTCATTTTCGACCGCGGCCGGGCCGGTCGTTATCTGGGCGGTAGAGCTCAATCGCGTGCTTCGGCGCCGATGTTGCTCCTGCCGGTTACTAAGGTCGGCGGCAGCTATTTGATGTATGAGCGGCGCAATGAATGGCAGCGCGCTTGGGCTGAATATCAGGCGGGCGGAAGCCGGATTGATTATGTGCGACCATCGGGCGCAGGCAGCGATTCGCTGCTTCTCACTTACGGACAAGTCGGGCGCCGCAGCCGTTTGTGGTGGCGCAATATTCTCGACCAGTTCGAGGCAGCTGATGTGCTGGTGCCAGTGGCTGAGCTTGAGTATTCATGGCCAGGTGGCCCGATAGAAGGCACGTTTACAGCGCGCTACGGGCCGGACAATATCTACCTTGGCAGCTTCAAAATGCGCGCTTCGGGAAAGAATGAACTTCCCGAAATGTTCAACAAGGCGGTGCTCGAATTTGACGAGATGTTCGAGCAGGCATTGACCGACGGCAAGCTCAAACCCGATCCAACGCTCAATTCCAGTGCGGCGGGCGCTGCTGATCCTGTGATTGCACGCCTCATCGAAATCGGCCGTGCCGTTCAAGCACGCGAAGCAGCACAAGCAGCCGCTGCAAGGGCAGAGCGCACAACAAGCGAGAGCGAGACAACTTCAAACGAGGCAACGCCAACGCCGACACCGACACCCACGCAAGAGGCTACCGTTGTCTCTTCCTTCGTGGTGCAATTTGCGAGCCCTGATGCGACCGCGATTGACGCAACGCTGGCTACTGTTCGCTCGACATCGGGCGTGCGCGGCGCGGCGACCACAAGCCTTGCGATTGGCGGCACATCGGTGATGTCGGTAAGCTATTCCGGCTCGCTCGATCAATTGGCCGCTGCTTTGCGGTCGCGCGGGTTTAACGTGACGCAAGGCAGCAACGCGCTCGCCATCAGCCGATAATCTGGGCATGGACGGCTCATGTCTCAAATCGCCTTGCCATTGCCCCAGCACAATGCGTCAGACCCTGGCCGGCTGATCATTGGCAATGCCAATGAGGCAGTGCATCGAGCGCTGAACAATCCGCAAAGCTGGCCCTATGGAACTGCTGTTCTTGCTGGCCCGGCGCGCTGCGGTAAAAGCTTGCTTGGGAAATGGGCGCAGGGCCGCGATATCGCTGTGATCGACGATGCCGACCGGATGGAGGAGACCGATCTCTTCCACCGCTGGAACGCGGCGCAAGAAGCCCGAGAGAAGTTGTTGTTGATCGTCAGCGCGCAGCCTTGGGAGATTGCGCTGCCCGATCTCAAATCGCGCCTAGGCGCAGCCATGCAGCTGCAAATTGGCGAGCCCGATGACGCCATGACCGCCGCATTGATCGAGGCGGTTGCCCATCAGCGCGGCCTCGCTTTGGCAGAAGGCGCGGCGCAATATCTCGCCCCGCGAGCGGAGCGCAGCTTTGCCGGTATCGAGCGATTGGTTGTTGCAATTGATCGATTGAGCCTTGAACGCAAAGCGCCTGCCACCATGTCGATCTGGAGAGCGGCATTGGAACAAGTGCTTGGCCCCGACCAGCAGCGCTTGCTCTAATCGGGTAATGGTGAGAGAATAGGGCGATGTTTACGCGGCTTAGAAGCTATTTGGACTCGATTGGAGCGCGCGATCCTGCGCCGCGCTCGCGCAAGGAAATTCTCCTTTATCCAGGTGTTTGGGCGCTTTTCTTCCACCGGATTGCGCATTGGCTTTTCGAAGCGAGACTGTATTTTCTCGCGCGGTTTGTGAACCATTTCTCGCGGTTTCTGACCGCAATCGACGTTCACCCCGGCGCAAAAATCGGCAAGAATTTCTTCATCGATCATGGCTTTACCGTGATCGGCGAGACGGCGGAAATCGGCGATAACGTCACCATCTACCAATGCGTGACATTGGGCGGGACCAACCCGACCAATGGCGAAGGCGGCAAGCGTCATCCGACCTTGCTCGACAATGTCATCATCGGTTCTGGCGCACAGATCATCGGCCCGATCACTGTCGGTGAACGGGCAAGAGTGGGCGCGAATGCGGTTGTGACAGAGGATGTGCCCGAAGGGGCCACCATGGTCGGCTTCAAGGCGCGCTCTACGCTGGTTCCAGCAGAGGAATGGATGAAGGAATTCATCCCCTATGGCACCATGCCCGATTGCGAGGATGCCGATGGCAACCGGGTGGACTGCATTGAAAAATTGGAAGGCGAGATGGCCGCGCTCAAAGCTGAAATTGCCGAGATCAAGGCAGCAGCTGCCCCGCAAAAACGCAGCGGAACCTCTGATTGATGGCGAGCCAATCGGGCGCTCATCAATCCGGTGAAAGCCGCATCCTTGCTTTTCCAAGCAAACCGCCCGGGCAAGTGGGGTTCGAACGACGCGAATTGCAGCGCATTCTCGATCTGTATGGCCGCATGGTCGCCGCCGGTGAATGGCGCGACTATGCGATGGACTTCAACAAGGAATGCGCTGTGTTCGACGCATTCCGGCGAACCGCCGAACGCCCGCATACGCGGATCGAGAAGCGCCCTTCGCTGCGCAACAAGCAAGGCATGTGGACGCTTTTTGGCGAACATGGGCAAGTGCTAAAACGCGGACACGAGCTGGCCGGCGTGCTCGCGCCGATCGAGCGGCGACTGCTCAAATCGGTCGAGGATTAGGCCCAAAGCCAACAAAAAAGGCCCCCCACTCAATTGAGCAGGAGGCCGTTTTGCTTTTCAGAATATGCGTGTTTAGCCGCGCGTGCTGGAGGGGCCTTCGCCCGTCACAGCCTGCATCGCTTTCAGGATCGCGGCTGATTGTTCGCTACCCGATTGCGGCGCGACAAGGTTGGTTTGCGAATTGATCTTGTCCCAATTCGCCGCAAAGCCTTCCACCGTGCGCTCGCCATCGGGCAGCCACACTGCATCGTTCATCATCACCCATGCCGAGTGGAAGCCACCAGCACCCGCGCCA
>CALLIO010000158.1 GCA_938009055.1 uncultured Altererythrobacter sp. | reverse complement strand
GCCGACATGCTCGAACCGTTCAAGCGCGGCGAGGCTTCGCGCAACCGCGCAACCGGCGGCGCGGGTTTGGGGCTAACCGTCGCGCGGGCTGTCGCGGAACAACATGGCGGGCAATTGGTATTGGCGAACCGCGAAGAGGATGGCGCTATCGCTGGTCTTCGAGTGGAAATACGCCTTCCCTAGCGCATCAATCCTCCAATAAGGTTGCGCACAAAGCGCCCTGCGACCGGCCCGGCAAGGTCAGTCGCAATCGATCCTGCTGCCGAAGTGACGCCCGAACGGACGGGGTCACTGCGCGAGGTCTTGCCCAAAATGCGCGAGGCTGCTGCGCCCGCCACTGCGCCGGCGGCCACTTTCGAACCGCGCGAAAAGGCTTTTTCCCAAATGCTCTTGGTCTTGCGCGGCTGTTTGCGCACTTCCTCTTCGCCTTTTTCTTCCACTTCCTTAGCAGTCTCGACCGCGTCAGTCGCTTTTTGCGCGAGCACTTCTTCAGCGCTTTCACGGTCCACGCGCTCGTCATATTTGCCCTCAACCGGGCTGATCGACTGGATGATCGCGCGCTCTTTCTTGTTCACAGGGCCAAGCCGCGAGCGCGGCGGTTTGATCAATGTGCGCTGGACGATGGATGGGGCGCCATCTTCCATCAAGGTTGAGACGAGCGCCTCGCCAACGCGCAATTCAGTGATAGCTTCCTCAACATCCAAATCTTCGTTGATACGGAAAGTGTCGGCGGCCGCCTTGATCGCTTTCTTGTCGCGCGGGGTGAAGGCACGCAAAGCATGTTGGACTCGGTTGCCCAGCTGGCCAGCGACTTCTTCGGGAATGTCGATTGGGTTTTGCGTGACGAAATAGACGCCAACACCTTTCGAGCGGATCAGCCGCACGACTTGCTCGATTTTCTCTTCCAACGCCTTGGGCGCATCATCGAAAAGCAAATGCGCTTCATCAAAGAAAAAGACGAGCTTGGGTTTTTCCGGATCGCCCACTTCTGGCAGGGTCTCGAACAATTCAGCCAGCAGCCAGAGCAGGAAGGTGGCATAAAGCTTGGGGCTGCGCATCAGCTTGTCAGCGGCGAGTACGTTGACGATACCCTTGCCGTTTTCATCGCATTGGATGAAGTCATCAATTTCAAGCGCAGGCTCACCAAAGAAGTGGTCAGCACCCTGGCTTTCAAAGCTCAACAATTGACGCTGGATCGCGCCCACGCTGCGTTTGGAGACATTGCCATACTTGCCCGAAAGCTCATCGGCATTTTCAGCAGACCACGCGAGGATGGACTGCAAATCGGCAAAGTCGAGCAGCAGCAAGCCATTGTCATCCGCATGGCGGAAAATGATCTGGAGCACGCCTTCTTGTGTCTCGTTTAAATCGAGCAAACGAGCGAGCAGCAGCGGCCCCATCTCAGTTACAGTGGTGCGGATCGGATGGCCTTGCTCGCCATACAAATCCCAGAAAATCACCGGATTGTCGGAATAGCCATAGTCATCCATGCCCAGTTCCTTGGCACGCTCTTCCAGCTTGTCGGCATGTTTGAAAGTGGGCGAACCGGGCATACTGATGCCCGACAAATCGCTCTTCACATCGGCCACGAAGACGGGAACGCCATTGGCAGAAAAACTCTCGGCCAACCCTTGCAATGTCACCGTCTTACCCGTGCCGGTCGCCCCCGCGATCAGCCCATGCCGATTGGCGCGCGAAAGGTCGAGATATTGCTTTTCGCCATTGCCAGCGAGCCCGAGAAAAATTTGCCCCATCAAAGGTGCCCCTAAAATTATGCGTCCTAATGCCTTGGCGGTTGTGTGGAGCAGCAGCGGGCATTTGGTCAAGCACCTTGGGGCCATGAGCTAGCAACCTTTTGCAAGACTTAGCGTCACACTGTCTCGACTCCGCCGTCGATCCGGCTATGGCTCTGCGGCGATGGACACGGGCAAGCCTTTTGTATTGTTGGATGATGCGCGCGAGGGGAACGCTGCGCCTGCACATCTTTATACCGACCCGCGTGCAATATTCACCGCGCGGCGGGCCAAGGATGTGGAGCGCGTGCTGGATGAAGCTGCCCGTGCGCAGGCGGAAACCGGCGGGCACCTGGCTGGAATCATTGCTTATGAGGCCGGTTTAGCGCTTGAACCCAAGCTTGCCGAATTATGCGACAAACGCAGCGGCGCAAACGGGCCGCTGGTGTGGCTTGGGCTTTTTGATGCAGCACAAGAAATCGCGCCTAAAACTGTACCGCAATGGCTCGCCATGCATGCAGACGGGCCTGCGTCGATTGGCCCGCTTACCCCGCAGCTTTCCACCGGCGGCTATGCGCAACGCTTTGCATCCATGCGCGAGAAGATCGAGGCGGGCGATATCTATCAAGTCAATCTGACTTACCCGCTCGCCGGATCATACGAGGGCGATCCACTGGCGCTCTATGCAGCGCTGCGGCCAGCGGCGAAATCGGGCTATGGCGGAGTGATTTTTGATGGCTCGCACTATCTTCTCAGCCTGTCGCCCGAATTGTTCGTCAGCGTGAAAGAGGGCCCAAATGGCGAGCCAATAGCCAAGGTCAAACCGATGAAGGGCACACGCCCGCGCGCGCTTGATCCGGTAGAAGACGCAGGCTTGGCGCAAGAGCTGGCCGGATCGGTCAAAGACAAGGCCGAAAACCTGATGATCGTCGATCTGATGCGCAATGATCTGTCGCGCGTGGCCGAAACAGGCAGCGTGCGGGTCGATGACCCCTTCACGGTCGAAACCTATCCCACCGTTCATCAAATGGTTTCTTCCGTGCGCGCACAATTGAGCGCCGATACGAGCATTTCCGATCTGATCGGGGCGATCTTTCCCTGCGGCTCAATCACTGGTGCGCCCAAAATCCGCGCGATGGAGCTGATCGACGCGCATGAAGACCACGCCCGCGGCCCCTATTGCGGGGCGATGGGCCGGATCGACCCGCCTGATG
>CALLIO010000157.1 GCA_938009055.1 uncultured Altererythrobacter sp. | reverse complement strand
TGATGGCTATTGGTGGTCACCAGAGGGCCAGCGGCTCGTTGTTCAGCGCACCGATGAAAGCCCCGTTGCGATTGTGAACCGCGCGGCGATCGGCGCGACCGGAACGAAGGTCTTCTCTCAAGCCTATCCCTTCGCCGGATCAGACAATGCGATTGTCGAACTGTTTGTGACAGATCCGTCCGGAGAGGACCGCGTCAAAGTCGATCTCGGCGAGGAGAGTGATATCTATCTCGCCCGCGTCGATTGGGCGCCGGATGGCTCGCTCTATGTCCAGCGGCAGAACCGCGAGCAAACAGAGCTTGATATGCTCAAAGTTGATCCGGCAACGGGCGCAAGCGAATTGGTTTTTACCGAGAATGCTGCGACGGATGATTATTGGATAAACCTGTCCGACAATTACAAATTTCTGAAAGATGGCTCGCTGTTGTGGTGGAGCGAGCGCAGCGGATTTGGCCACCTCTATCGTATCGGGTTGGGCAAGCATCATACGGCTGGGGGCGAGCGGATATTCCTTCCACTGGCAAAACCCCTAACGTCCGGCGAATGGGCTGTCTCCACCCTTGTCGGGGTGGACGAAGAAGCGGGCACAATCTTCTTCACCGGCAATAAGGATGATGTGCTCGAGCAGCACGTCTATTCGGTCTCGCTTGATGGCGGAGAACCAACGCGTCTGACCGAAAGCGGTTTCACGCACTCGGCCAATATGGATAGTCAGGGTAAAACGCTTCTTATCACGCTCTCTAATCACAATACCCCATCGCAAAGCTACATTGCCGATAGTGCGGGCAGGCGGCTCGCATGGCTAGAGGAGAATGCGCTGGATGCGGACCATCCCTATGCGCCTTTTCTCGCTAGCCACCGTCCCGCGCAGTTTGGCACGATCAAAGCAGCCGACGGCAAAACCGATCTTCACTACAAAATGGTCACGCCGGAAATGAAGGAAGGCAAGACATATCCCGTCTTCTACTACCATTATTCCGGTCCCGGTCCGCAGGTCGTCACGCGCGGCTGGGATGGCGCATTGCAACAAGCGGTCGTCGATGCCGGATATATCTGGTTCGAGCTTGATAATCGCGGCTCAGCCAACCGCGGCGTGGCGTTTGAACAGCCACTCTACCGCGCGATGGGCGGGGTTGAAGTGGATGATCAGCGCGAGGGCGCGAAGTATTTGAAGACACTGGGCTTCGTAGATCCGGAAAAAATCGCAATCTATGGCTGGTCATATGGCGGCTATATGACCTTAAAGCAGCTCCAGGCTGATCCAGGCCTGTTCGCCGCCGGTATCGCAGGCGCTCCAGTGACCAAATGGGAGCTATACGACACTCACTATACCGAGCGATTCATGGGTGATCCGCGCGAAGTGCCCGAGGCTTATGAAAAAGCGAATGCGATGGCAGAAGCGACCAAGATTGCCGATCCTCTGCTGCTGATTCACGGCATGGCCGATGACAATGTGGTGTTCGAGCATTCATCTGAGCTGATCGCAGTCTTGCAAGAGGGCAATGTCCCTTTCGAAATGATGCTCTATCCCGGATACACCCACCGTGTCGCGGGCGAGAATATCTCGCCGCATTTGTGGAACACCATGTTCCGCTTTTTGGAAAGCCACGGGGTCACGCCGCCTGAATAAATCCCAAGTGCAGAACACCTAGACGAAAAGAAGGGCGGCGCTGCATCGCGAAGCAGGCCGCCCTTCTCGCTTGGTGGGGGCACCATGACTGTCAGCGACTTTTGGGGGCCGTCGCTTCGGTCTGACGGTCTTATGAGGAGCGGGGCGTTAGGGCCCTCTGAATTTTTGAGGTTAGGCTAAAATTTACCAACACCTAGGAATTCTACGCGGTAAGGGGCTCAGCGCATACGCTTTCCGCTTGCCAATCAGGCATTCAAGGTGCAGCGGCGCACTCGATAGATAGATTGCAAGTTTCGGAGATAAACATTGGGTTACCGTGTGGCAGTTGTCGGCGCGACTGGAAATGTCGGCCGCGAAATGATGGCGATTTTGGCCGAGCGCGAATTCCCGATTGAGGAAGTCGCCGCCGTTGCCTCATCACGCTCGCAAGGTTCCGAGGTCGAATTTGGCGAGACGGGCAAGATGCTCAAATGCAAAAATATCGAGCATTTCGACTTTTCCGGATGGGATATCGCTTTGTTTGCGGCTGGCTCTGGCCCGGCTAAGGAATATGCGCCTAAGGCTGCGGCGGCTGGCTGCGTCGTGATCGACAACAGCTCGCTCTACCGGATGGACCCCGACGTGCCGCTGATCGTGCCGGAAGTGAATCCGGATGCGATTGACGATTATGCGAAGAAAAACATCATCGCCAATCCCAATTGCTCGACCGCGCAAATGGTTGTGGCCCTAAAGCCCCTGCACGATGCGGCCGGTATCAAGCGCGTGGTTGTGTCGACCTATCAATCGGTCTCTGGCGCGGGCAAATCGGGCATGGACGAGCTTTTCGAGCAGTCGCGTGCCATCTTTGTCGGTGATCCGGTTGAGCCAACCGCCTTCACCAAGCAGATCGCCTTCAATGTCATCCCGCATATCGATGTGTTCTTGGATGATGGCTCGACCAAGGAAGAGTGGAAGATGGTGGTCGAGACCAAGAAAATCCTCGATCCCAAAATCAAGCTGACCGCCACATGCGTGCGCGTTCCGGTTTTCGTCGGCCATTCTGAAAGCATCAATATCGAGTTCGAAAAAGAGCTATCGGCTGAAGCTGCGCAGGATATTCTGCGCGAGGCGCCGGGCATTATGCTCGTCGATAAGCGCGAAGATGGCGGCTATGTTACGCCGGTGGAAAGCGCCGGCGATGGCGCGACCTATATCAGCCGCGTTCGCGAAGATCCCACGGTGGAAAACGGCCTCAACATCTGGTGCGTATCCGACAATTTGCGCAAAGGCGCAGCGCTTAACGCAGTGCAGATCGCTGAATTGCTGGGGCGCCGTCATCTGAAAAAGGGGTGACGCAGCTGGGTCAGTGCGGCAAAAGGCGAAGATGACTTTATCGGCTGATCTCTTCTTTTCGTTTCGCTCACCCTATAGCTACCTTGCGATTGGCCGCTATCGCGCGATCACGCAAAGCCATGATGTGGACATCAACCTGCGCGTGGTGTGGCCGATTGCGATCCGCGATCCGGATTTGCTGTTCACCGGAAACCCAGCAGCGCCGCGCTATATTTTGATGGATTCCTACCGCTGTGCGCAGCATTTGGGCATTTCCTTTCGCTGGCCGCGTCCCGATCCTGTGGTTCAGGATTTGTCGACCCGCGAAATTGCCGCTGAACAGCCGCTCATCCGCCGCATCTGCCGTTTGGGTCAGGCCGCCACGCGCGCTGGCAAGGGTCTTGAGTTTGCTTACGAGGTTTCGACAATCATCTTCGATGGCCAAACCGATGATTGGGACAAGGGCGATCATCTGGCGAAGGCTGCGGAGCGGGCGGGCCTCGATCTGGCCAAGCTCGATGCAGAGGTCGCTTCGGATGCCGATGCGCTTGATGTAGAGATCGCCACAAATCAGGATGCGCTTGAAGCTGCTGGACATTGGGGCGTGCCGACATTGGTCGTCGATGGCGAGCCGTTCTTCGGGCAAGACCGCGTCGAGATGGCCATTTGGCGAATGGAGCAAAAGGGGCTGGCTAAGCGGTGA
>CALLIO010000156.1 GCA_938009055.1 uncultured Altererythrobacter sp. | reverse complement strand
GTAGTCTTGCAAGTGCCGGTCGAGATCGTTGATGCCGATGCGGGCCTGATCCGCTTTACTGACGAGGATGGCAGCGTGGTCGAGCAATCAGCGCTTGGCGGCATGTCCAAGCTGCAATGGAAAGTCGACTTTGCGATGCGCTGGGTCGCGCTGGGCGTTGACTATGAAATGTATGGCAAGGATCTGACCGATACCGGCGTGCAATCGGGCAAGATCGCGCGGGTGCTGGGCGGCAAGAAGCCCGAAGGCCTGATTTATGAACTCTTCCTCGACGATAAGGGCGAAAAAATCTCCAAATCCAAGGGCAATGGCCTGACGATTGAGGAGTGGCTGACCTATGGGACAGAAGAGAGCCTTGGCTTTTACATCTTCCCCAATCCTAAAAGCGCCAAACAGCTTCACACCGGCGTGATCCCGCGCGCGGTCGATGATTATTGGCAATTCCGCGAGCGCTTGGCTGACCAGCCGCTCGACAAACAATTGGGCAATCCAGCGTGGCATTTGCTGCGCGCGAATGAGACGATCACTTCGCCCGATGCGCCCGGTGCTGGCGAGACAGTTCCGGTGAGTTTCGGACTGCTGCTCAATCTGGCGAGCGTTTTGGGCGCGGAGGCGACGACGGAGAATGTTGCTGACTATCTGACCAGCTATCTGGGTGAGCCGGTCAACAATCCTTCGGTGGATGCGATGATCGCAGCGGCTGTCGCTTACACGCGCGACTTCATTGTGCCGACCCTCAACAAGCGTGCGCCGAGCGCGAATGAGGCGGCGGCGCTGCGGGCATTGGATGCGGCATTGGAAGCAGCGCCAGCCGATGCGAAGGCAGAGGATCTGCAAACCAGCGTTTATGAAATCGGCAAGAACGAGGCGTTCGGATTTGAGAATCTGCGCGACTGGTTCCGCGCGCTCTACGAAACTTTGCTTGGCTCAGAACAGGGCCCCCGCATGGGCAGCTTCATCGCGCTCTACGGTGTTGAAAACAGCCGCAAGTTGATCGCAGAGGCGCTGTCCAAAGCATAGGCGCGCGCTTGAAACCGATCACACGTGTTTGCGGGTGCGATACCATTTGGTGATGACGTATTTCTCGCCCTTGGTCACAGGGGTGCCGGCATGCAGCGTGTCTTCATTGGGTGAGCCATCGGGCAGGGCATTGTTCCAAACGAGCAGAACGCCCGGCTTGGGATCGATCCCGATGCCGACATTGACGAAATGCGTCGCGCCGCCTTCTTCAACCTCGTTCAAGAATGCCATCGCGGTCCAACTGCGCTGCCCGCCGCGCTTTTGCTCCAGCTTCCAATAATCTTGCCCTGGATAAAACCAGTCATTGTGTGGCTTGAATTCCTGCCCGACGAGATATCGCTGGCCCTGCAACCCTTCGCCGCAGATCGGATTGATCCCGAGCAAGTCGTCAATCCGGCGCGAGAGGCCGATGATGAAGCTGTCATAGGGATCGAGATCGCCCGAATAGCTGGTGCGAAAGCCGGTTTCATAGGCCTCTTCATGAAGCGAGCTGGGCCGCGCCACCACATCGATCATCAGCCGCAAACGCTTGCATTCAGCCAGAGAGAGAAAGTCGCCAATCGCGAAAATCTCGGCCTTGTCGGTATCAATCTTATAGGCGGCAGGATCGGCCTCTAGCCGCTCGCGCACACTTTTGCCCACGCGCTTGAGCGCCGCTTGGTCGGGGATCATTGCAGTCTTAGTCATAACACAATCGCGTTTAACAATTGCGCGGGACACTGCAAGAGGGCGTGGTATTGGCCCCTTTTGTCGGCCCGTGTTGCGGAGCCCCACAAAACAAACCCCCGCATCACCTGATGGCAAGGCGGGGGTCTGTCAGGAGACCGAATTTATCTGCTTCGGATCAATAAAAGAAGTTGTGAATGACGTCTACGACTTGTCCGGTGTAAACATTCACCAGCACCACATCGTCATAATAGCGTACCCAGCGATAAGGGCCGTAAACTTCGGGCAGGCGATACTGCCACGGATCGTTGATCCAATAGCGGCTGCCGAAGAACAGGCTGTCGAGATAGAACCCGATGCTCAGCCGGTTGTAACGGTGGTAGCGATAGGGCGAGTAGTAACGGCCCAGGCGGAAGATATTCCGGTGGCTGCGGCGGTAATTGTACCAATTGTACCGGCTGCTCTTGCGCCATCCATGGCGATCCCAGCGTCTTTGGTTGTTGCGATAATTGGCACTGCGGCGACCATCGCGATAGCCACTGCGGTAGGTGCTGCGGCGATCCGCCCTGCGGTCGCTTCTGACCGTCCGGCGATCAGAGCGGCGATCTACCCGGCGTTCTGTGCGCGTATCCCGGCGATCTGCACGGCGATCGCTGCGTGCGATGCTGCGATCAGCGCGGCGTTCTGTGCGCGATTGTGCGCGGACATTGTTGATATTCGCATTGTTACCCGAGCGGCGCTCTACACGGCGCTCCGTGCGGTTTTCCGAACGGCGGAGCTGCGCTGCGTCAGCCTGTGCCGTTTGGCGATTGCCGCGATTGGACTGACGGTTTTCTTGGCGCACAGCGCGGTTGGACTGGCGGTTTTCCTGCCGAGTAGAGCGATTGCTCTGGCGGTTCGATTGGCGGGTTTCGCGGTTTGACTGCCTGGTGCTCTGCCGCGATTGGCGATTGCTCTGACGGTTGGCTTGGCGCGTTCCACGGTTCGACTGGCGTGCCTCGCGGCGGCTCTGGCGATCTTGCGCAAGGTTTTGCGTATCGGCCATGCTCTGCGCATTGGGGAGAAGTTCTGCCGCTTCGGCTTCCTCGGCGGGAAGGGCGGTAAAGCTCAGTGTGACAGCGAGGGCGGATAATGCGCTGCCTTTCAAGAAATCTGCTAAAGTCATTTGTCGGCTCCTTTGTCGCCGCTCCACCACTAAACGGCCCCTGATTGTCATCGATTCGTCGATGTTGTTTAACGTTCTACCGGCTTGGCCCTGAGCCAAATGTGAACAAAGTGTTTAGGCTCCCGTTCAGGTTTCTCCATATTTAAATGAACCGCGTCTCAGAACGGCACGCGAATTGACTTGAGGCTGCCAATCGTGCTCATCCACCAATGATGTTTGAGACCCTTGATAGCGTTAAAGCCGATGCAATCGCTCGCCTTGTTGAGGCGGGCAAGAGCCGTCACACGCCTATGCACACCCCCGTGGTCGGCACGAGCGATGGCGATATGCGGGTGATGGTGCTACGCGAATATGATCCCGATACACGGCGCCTGCGATTTCATACCGACGCCCGTTCGCCCAAATGCGCAGTGGTGAGCGAGGGCGCACCGGCCAGCGTGTTGCTCTATAATCCTGAGGCGAAGATCCAAATCCGTGCGCGCGGCATAGGCCGGATCGAAAGCCAAGGCACGATTGCCGATGCCGCCTGGGAGGCGAGCACGACCTTCGCGCGGCGGTGCTATCTGGTTGAAGATGCGCCGGGTGCAGCAAGCGATGCGGGCACTTCGGGCCTTCCCGATTGGGCGCAAGGCATCCAGCCAAGCGAAGAGCAAGTCGCCCCAGCGCGCGAAAACTTTGCAGTGCTGCTGGTTGAGCTGGAGCGGCTCGACTGGCTTTACCTTGCCAATTCTGGCCATCGCCGCGCGGTATTTGAAGCGAGCGATAATGGCTGGAACGGGCAATGGGTCGTTCCTTAAAATCATCAACAGGGAGTTCAGAATATGGATCTCGAATTGTCAGGCAAACGGGCGCTGGTATTGGGCGCAAGCCGCGGCCTAGGGGCGGCCATTGCAGCAGAGCTTTCTAGCGAAGGCGCGAAGATTCTCGGCGTATCCCGTAGCGGCAAAAGCGATGGTGATTGGCCGATGATGGCACAGGATCTGGCCGATCCGGCTGCGGCAAAACACATCGCGGACCATGCTTTTAAGACACTGGGCGGCGTTGATATTCTCATCAACAACTCAGGCGGTCCGCCGCCATCCAGCGCGGAAGAAACGGATGCAGAGGCCGTTCTCGCCTCGCTCCAGCCGATGCTGCTGACCTTGATGACGCTGACGCGCGCTTTGATCCCGTCAATGCGTGATAGCGGTTTTGGACGTATCCTTACGATCACTTCTGCCGGTGTTCGTGAACCGATCCCCGGACTGGCCTTATCGAACACAATTCGTGCAGGGGTTCATGGCTATATGAAAACGCTTGCCAAGGAAGTCGCAGCCGACGGCATTACGGTCAATCTGTTGATGCCCGGCCAGATCGACACTGACAGGCTGCGCTCCCTGCATGCAGCAACGGCTGACCGGCTTGGCCTGGAGCCTAATGCCTTTCGCGCTCAGGCGCTTCAGGCCATTCCCATGGGCCGCATTGGCGATCCGCAAGAATTTGCAGCAATGGCGGCCTTCCTCGCCAGCCCGCGGGCATCCTATGTTACGGGTGAAGAAATCGCGATCGATGGCGGTCTGCTCAAAGGGTGAGATCGCGCCTGGTTCCTTAAGGCGCGTTAAAATCGCGCGAGCAGAATTTGTTAAGATTTTCCGACTAGCGCCCTAAGTAGATACAACGGTCGGGCAGGGCGGCAGCACTGCGGCGACACAGACAAGTGGGGCGCTCTTCATGTCGAAAACCATTCTTGCTACTTTGATCGCAGCGGTTGTGCTGATCGTGATCGCAACGATTTTCCAATCCACCTTTGTGGCAGGCAGCAGCGGATTGGTGCTGATGGTTGGCCTTATCTATTCCTACGTTGTGGCGAAGCGCGATGCGGACCGCGGCGAGGGCCAAAAAGCGGGCTAATAGCGCCTAGAGCTGGGCGTCTTACCGGCGGTTTTCTTGCCTTATTCCCTATCGAACAAGCGCTTGCGATTCGCAGCGTGACGATCATGCGTTTATGTTTTCTATCAGAGGCTTATCTGACTTGCGCCTGATGCAAGTTGATGAAGTGCATCCTTAGGGCAAAGACACCCATTTCGCCTTATGTAGGATTGCCGCCAATTCAATTTTCAAAGAGCCAGCAACGAAGCTATCGGCGCTTGGCGATGTAGGAAATGGGAAGCGGGGCACCGTTGTCCTTAAACACTCTGCGCGCAGCCTAGGAGTCAAGAACCCCTTCCTTAAGGGCCTGCATTGAGGCGGAAATGCGATCATTCACGCCAAGCTTTTTAAAGATGCGTCTTGTGTAAGTGTCCACCGAACTGGGCGTGATATCCAAGATTGTCGCGATATCGTTGTTCGATTTGCCCTTGGCAATCCAGGCCAAAACCGAACGTTCGCGTTGCGAGAGCTCGACGTTTCGATCCGACTTGCCAAAGTAACGGACGATCTCGTTGTGGGCATTGGTCGATTCCTTGACCAGTTCTTTGAGCGCCGCAGGGTCAACGTCGTCGGTTAGAACAGGAAAACCAAAGCTGATCACAGCCTTGGTATCGAATGGGCCGAAGACGGGAATCATATAGTCGTCCGCTATCCCCCTGCTGTTGGCAAAGTTCCAGATTGCTTCAGTGATCTCGGGCGCGACTTTCCTAAAAGTGGGAACAACCGAACTAAACGAGCGTGGGGCGCCCTCTCGAATGAGAAAGTCGTGATAACGTCCAATCGCCTCGACAAATTCTTGCGGAATCTTGTTGCGCGGAAGGGCCTTTCCCGCAGAAAAATACAAATAGGGCTCTGTTAATTTGAGCGACGAATAGAGTGGAGAGAAGTGGTAGCTCATAGAATTGGATCCGTGAGCTTTGGAAAGTGCCAACAAGTTGCGGACCACACCCAAAGGACGCATTTCGCTTTTCAGTGAAATGCGGTCTTTTGACCGGGGAAACACTTGGGCCAAATCCCCACATTTTGATGTCTGCACGACATCAACTCCTTTGAAAAAGCACCAAG
>CALLIO010000155.1 GCA_938009055.1 uncultured Altererythrobacter sp. | reverse complement strand
TACGGCAAGGTGCAAGTGCTGCCCTTCGATACGGTCACGGTCGATCTTGGCGTGCGGTATGAAGATGCCGTGCAGTCGGTTACGCCGGTCGAGGTCTTCGCCAATGCGCTGGGATCAAACAGCGGGACTTTGCTCGAGAATGACTATTTCCTGCCATCTGCAACCATCACTTGGGAAGCAAGCGACCGGTTGCAATTGCGCGCCAGCGCATCGCGCACGATTGCGCGCCCGCAATTTCGCGAGCTGATTTTCCAGACCTATTTCGATCCGGAAACCAACCGCCAGTTCAACGGCAACCCCTCGCTTATCGACAGCGAGCTTATCAATCTGGAAGCGCGGGCCGAATATTATCTTGGAGGCAGAGGACGGCTAAGCCTGGCCGGATTCTTCAAGGATATCGAAAACCCGATCGAGGTCTTCTCCAGCTTTTCCGACAATGACCAGATCAACGGTTTTGCCAATGCGCCCAGCGCCACGCTTTATGGCGCAGAGCTGGAAGCGCAGTATAATTTCGACCTCTACGATTGGGGCGGCTGGTTCGAGGCGAAGGAATTGGTGCTGGTCGCCAATTACACCTACACGCAATCCGAATTGCAAGTGGCCGAGACCGATATCGTCAGCGTCTTCCCATTCGCCGATCAGGCCGCAACCAACTTCTTTCGCGATGGTGTTCCGCTAACCGGCCAGTCCGACCATCTGGTCAATCTCCAGTTTGGCTTGGAAGATCAGGACAAATTGCAGCAAGCGACCTTCCTCGTCAGCTATGCCAGCCAGCGCGTGACGAGCCGCGGCACCGCATCGCTGCCGGACATTGTTGAGGATCCGGGTTTGACCCTCGACTTTGTCGTGCGTCAGGGCTTCCAATTGGCTGGAGCCGAGATGGAATTGAAGGGCGAGATCCGCAACATCACGGGCCGCGACAATTTCGAATTTCAGTCGAACGGCACCAACCGGATTGAGATCAACAGCTATGAAGTGGGGCGCAGCTTCTCGCTCTCGCTATCGGCTGAATTTTAAGAGGGCTTTCCAATTTTAAGGGGCTGGCCATTTGCGCTGACCCCTCAATTGGAACCGCTAGATCACATCGAAGACATAGCCGCGCGAGCGCACCGTGCGCAGTGGATTGCCCGCGCCAACATCGCGCAGGGCGCGGCGCAAACGCCCGATCCACACATCGACCGTGCGCGCGTCAATCGGCGGATCGCTCTTGCCCAATCCGGCGATAATCTCCTCGCGCGAGCAGACGATATTGGGATGTTCGGCAAAGAAACGCAGCAAGCGAAATTCATTGGGCCGCAAGCGCAAGGGCTCATCCATCCAGCGTGCCTGCAATGCTGCCATATCAATCGTGAGCGCCCCGAGCTCGAGCCGCCGCATCACATGCGTGTCGATCGGACCAGCCTGCAGCGCCAATATCCGGTCAAGCACAATCGCGCGGTCAATCGGAGCGAGCAGATAATCGTCTGCCCCGGCTTTAAGCGCGCGGCGGCGATCTTCGATATCATCCTCGTAAAGAACCATGGTGATATGCGCATCGCTGGTGCGCTGATCGGCGCGCAAACGGCGGCACATTTCCAGCCCGGAGGTTTCTTCAAGCACCCAATCAACAAAGATCCATAGTGGGCCTTCGATCAGGCGATCCGGTCCGGTGGCGGGCAAATGGGCGAAAGTGAAGCGCGCATCGCCATGCACGAATTCCTCAAATTCATGGCAAGCTGCATTGGTCAGAAAGATGCTGATTTCGTTCATGGCGCCCCACCTGTGACGCGCTTAGGAGTGCCGCAGATATGTGACTCGATTATGACGGTTGCGCGCTCAATTGCGGCGGTTTTCATGCCTTCACTAACTTGGTAGCTCCAATTGCTTTTACCGCCGCGTCTCCATACGGTTGGGTGAAGGCTGCGGAAGCGGGGGAACGAGCAGGGCCAATGGCAAATTTGTGGGAGAGGATCAGGAAATCGGGCGTTGTCCTGATCGGATTTGCTGTTCTTGCGATCCTGCTTGTCTTGCAACAATTGGATGCTGAACCGACCCAGCGCTTAAGGATGCTGGCGTTTGACAGTTTGCAAATGCTCTCGCCGCGCCCCGCTGACGCTGAGGCACAGACGGTCTTCGTCGATGTCGATGAGGAATCGATTGCGCGGATCGGGCAATGGCCGTGGCCGCGCACTGAATTGGCGCAATTGACCGATCGATTGGGCGAAGCAGGGGCGAGCGCGATTGCCTATGATATTGTGTTTTCAGAAGCAGACCGGACCTCTCCTGAACAAATCGCAGCGCGGCTTGAAAATGCAAGTGATGTCCCCGCGATTGCAGCGCAATTATCAGCCTTGCCAAGCCATGACGAACAGCTTGCCGCCAGCTTTGCCAAGGCGCCGGTGGTCACGGCCTATTTCCTCACCAAGGAAGAGCGTGGCCGCGCGGTCGAGCCCAAATCCAGCTTCACCATTCATGGTTCAATGCCCAGCGCTTTTGTCGGGCAATATGCGGGCTCGCTGCAAGCTTTGCCGGTGATGGAGGAAGCGGCGAGCGGCAATGGCTTTGTCAGTATCGAGAAGGATGCGGACGGGATTATCCGCCGCGTTCCGCTGGTGGCGATGCATCGCGGGACGCTGATCCCTTCGCTTTCGCTTGAAGCTTTGCGGGTCGCGCGCGAAGCTGGATCGCCCAATTTGCTCACCAGCGATGGCTCGGGCGAAACATTGGGCAGTCCGGGCGCGGCGGTGGCCGTGCGGATTGATGGGATGGAGATACCCGTCAATGAAGCGGGCGAGGCTTGGGTGCATTTCCCCCAGACCAATGCGCGCATGGTGATCCCAGCTTGGTCGATTTTGGAAAGCGAAGGAGTGGACGATCTGGCCGAGCAAGTGGCCGGTAGAATCGTCTATGTCGGGGGCAGCGCCGTGGGCCTTCAGGATCTGGTCGCAACCCCGCGCGATGGCTCGATTGCCGGTGTGACCGTCCATGCCGCGATGACCGAACAAATGCTCGCTGGCCATTTTCTCCAGCGGCCTGATTGGGCAAAAGGCCTTGAGTTTTTCCTGATGGCAATCTTTGGCGGGGCGCTTGCGATCCTGCTGCCGCGATTGGGCGCGATCAAGGGCGCTGTGGTCGCTTTGACAGGCATCATCGCGGTGGGCGCGCTGTCTTATTCGGCTTTTTCCGCCGCGCAGTTTTTGATCGACCCGACCTTTCCGGTGCTGGCGCTTGTGTTGGTCTATACGCTGCAAACGGTCGCCACATATTATCGCGAGGAACGCCAAAGGTCTTATATTCACAGCGCCTTTGACCGCTTTCTTTCGCCCGCAATGGTGGAGGAAATTGTCAATGATCCCAGCCGTTTGGAATTGGGCGGCGAAGAGCGAGATATGAGCGTGATGATGTGCGATGTGCGCAGTTTCTCGCGCATATCAGAGCAATATTCGCCGACCCAAGTGATCGAGTTTCTGATCGAATTCCTCACGCCCATGTCGGACATTTTGCTCGATAATCGCGCCACTCTCGACAAATATATCGGCGATGCGATCCTCGCTTTTTGGAACGCGCCGCTCGATGACCCCGACCACCACCGCAATTCCGCACGCTCGGCATTGCTGATGACCCAGCGGTTGAAAGAGCTCAATGCCAGTAAGCCGGATGAGGCAGGCGTTACGTGGCCGGGCGAGGTTAAGATCGGCATTGGCCTTAATTCGGGCATTTGCTGTGTCGGCAATATGGGATCGAAGCAGAGGCTCGACTATTCGCTGATCGGCGACACGGTGAATGTTGCTGCGCGGCTGGAAGGGCTGACCAAGCAGTATGGCGTCCAGATTATCGCGGGCGCTGATCTGGCGGCGAATTTGGATGGCTTTGCCCTGTTCGAACTCGACACAGTGCGGGTGGTCGGGCGCGATTCAGCGGAGAGCATATTCTTGCTGCTTGGCACTGAAGAGATGGCGGGGGCGGCTGATTTTGCCGCACTGAAAACCGCGCATCAGGCGATGCTCACTGCCTATCGCGCGATGGATTGGGACGCGGCTTTGCGTGTCTTGTCTGATGCCGCAGATGGCTACCAGAAGCTCGGCGTGCCGGGTCTTCATGCGCTGTTTGTCGAACGCATTAGCAGCCTGCGCGACGATCCCCCACAAGCCGGATGGGATGGCGTTTACGAGGCCACATCGAAATAGCTTAGCGGCTTAGTGCAAGCGCGCTTTAGCTGGGCGGGCAGCCATCAACAGGGTCGGGGTTCGGGCAATCAGCGGTGTTATTGTTGCCGTTCGGCTCGATATTCACCCCGGGCACCCCATCATCATCGCCGCCCTGCGTTGCCAGGATCACCGCGGCTGCTGCACCCAATCCGGCTGCAACGGGGAGAATATCGCTCAAGAAACCACCGCTATCATTGGCCCGCTTTACCTCGGGCGCAAGCCGGTTCTGCGCACGGAGCATGCCGCGATCCGAAATCCGAAAAGGCCCGATGGGCGGTGCGCCTATGCGCGGAATATAGGCGGCAAGGCCCGGCTCATCGAGCACAACAGTCACGCCTGCTGCCTCAACCTCGACCAATCCAGGCGTCAGCCCGCCAGCCGTGCCAGCGCCCGGTCCGCGCAGGACGACCATTGTCGCCTCGTCCTTCTTGTCCTTTACCCCGTCGAGCGCGTCTTCATGCTCGGCAACTTTCACAGCCTTTGGCCCGGCGAACATATCGACCGCAGTGCCGCGAATACCGATCCGGCCTGCGCTGGTTTTAACCTCGCCGCTTTGGCTTGCGCCCTTGCTGCCCGAGAAAAAGCGCAATGCGCCCTTGATGAGTGTGGAGGTGAAGGAGCGCTCTTTCCCCGGATCATAGACAAATTTGTCGATCCGCACGCGCGATTTGGTGCCGATCCCGAAGCTGGAGCGGTCGAGCAGCAGCAATTGCGCTTGCGACTTCTTATCCGTGGTGATGATATCGCCCCAGGCGACGCGCTGCTTGCGCACCAGATCGCGTTTCTTGGCTTTTGCGCTGGCCTGTATCTCAACCGATCCGACGACCGATGCGGCATTGCCAACTTCGACGCGCTGCGCATGAGCAGGGGCGGCGAGACTTGCGGCAATAAGGCTGGTCGATGTGAGCAGAGCGAGGGCGCGGCTTTTAACAGGAACGGTCATTCCGGCATCTCCCCACCGCAGCGCGCATAGGCAGCAGCAAGAGCCTCTTCGCCCACTTCTTTCTTCTTCAATTGATTGAGCGCAACCAGCCCGCCTTGCTTGTCGTCTACATCGCACAAATACACCGCATGGAGCAGCCGTGCGCCTTGCGATTTGGGATGAACGGCCAAAACCCGCTCAAGCGTTGCCAAAGCTTCGAGAATATCGCCGCGCGCTGCCTGCGCCGTAGCTGCCTCAATGCCCGTCTGTTCGTCCAAAGCGACATCGGACAGTGCATCAATCTCGCTAAAGTCTTGCGCCTGGGCAATGATCGCTCCCCCCAGCACAGCCCAAACACAGGCCCCTGCTGTAAGCATCGCGTTCTTCTTTTTCATAAGCTTAGCTCCCACCAACTGTTTGTAACAGCGGCTATCATCGCCGCAAGACATAACATTGGGCTGCAATGCCTGTGCGCATCCGTGTTGAGCTTGCCGAAATTCTCTGGCAGACCTGCTTCATTAAGGGAGAGATGAGCGATGGCAAATGCGGTCAAAGGGCTTGCGCTAAGCGTGGTATTGGCAGTGTCGCTGGCGGCGTGCAGCGGTGCGGGAGAAAGCGAGCAAACTCTTCGCGATATTAGCGAGGCAAACACCGAATTTCAGCTGACTTTGCAGGAACAATTGCTCGATGCAAAGCCCGGCGATGTCATCACCATTCCAGCAGGCGTCTATGCCTTTGATCGCACGCTTTCTCTCAAGGCCGATGGCGTCACCATTCGCGGCGAGGGGAAGGACAAGACCATACTTAGCTGGCAGAACCAGAAAGCGGGCGCAGAGGGCATTCTCGTCACCGGAAATGACTTCACAATCGAAGATCTGGCGATCGAGGATACGACCGGCGATGGGCTCAAGGTCAATGGCGGTACCAATATCGCGATCCGCAATGTGCGGGTTGAGTGGACCGGCGGCTATTCCACCGACAATGGCGCTTACGGCCTCTATCCCGTCCAGACCGAGAATGTGCTGATCGAGGGTAGCGTGGCCATCGGCGCGTCGGATGCAGGCATTTATGTCGGCCAATCGCAGAACATTATCGTTCGCAACAATCGCGCGGAATATAATGTTGCTGGGATTGAGATTGAAAACAGCATCAATGCCGATGTTTATGGCAACACCGCAACGAACAACACTGGCGGCATCCTCGTCTTCAACATGCCCAATCTGCCGCAGCGCGGATATGGCACGCGCGTGTTCGACAATGATGTCAACGCCAACAATACCGAGAATTTCGGCCATGAAGGCACTGCGGTCGCCAGCGTTCCGGCAGGCACGGGCATCATCGTCAATTCCAACGATGATGTGGAGATTTTCGGCAACCGTGTGGCGGATAACAACACCGCCAATGTGATTATCTCAAGCTTGCAATCAACTGGCTTCTCCGATGAGGCGGCGCAGGCGAGCTTTGATCCCTATCCTGAGGGGATCTGGGTCTATGACAACACTTTTAGCGGCGGGGGCGCATCACCTGATGGCGCTGATCTGATGACGCTCAAAACGGCATTGTTCGGCATTGACGGCAGTCTCCCCGATGTCCTTTTCGATGGCTATGTCGATGCGGCCAAGCTGGTCGATGGCACAATGCCCGATGCTCTGCGCATTTGCGTGACGGATGAGAATGTCGATGTGCTCAATGCCGATGGCCCAGGCGGCTTTGCTGCGCCGCGTGTGGAGAGCGAGAAATATCGCTGCCGTTTGACGCCGCGCGATCCGGTGACATTCGCTCTGGCTGAAACCGAAAGCTGATTTATGCGCGGTGCGCTCTTTGCCGCGCTGGCCACGCTTCTTTCGCTGTCAGCTTGCGGCGAGCGAGAGGGGACTGCACCGGTTCCCGACTTGCCACTGATCGCGGCCAATTACATTGATGCGGGCAACCCCGAAACACTTCGGGAATGGGGGCAAGTCCAACGTTCCGGCGGAGAATTGGTACTGAGCGAAGGGGTTTTGCCCTATGATCTCAACACGCCGCTCTTCTCCGACTATGCGCACAAATTGCGCACCGTGTGGATGCCAGCGGGCACGAGCGCGCAATATCGCGAGGGCGAAGTGCTGGATTTTCCGGTCGGCACCGTTATCACCAAGACGTTTTACTATCCTGTCAGCGACGGGGCTGACGCGGATGAAGTGCTGCTCGACACGGCCACCGATTTCGCCGCGAGCGGCAAGCTTCAGCTGAGCGAGGTGCGCTTGATCGAAACCCGCGTTCTGGTCCACCGGGAGGCAGGGTGGGAGGCGATCCCGTATCGCTGGAACGACGATCAGAGCGAGGCTACTCTCAACCGGATTGGCGGCATCATTCCGCTCAATTTGACCACAGCAGAGAGTGAAAGCGAGCCGTTCGACTATGTCATTCCCAACGTCAATGAATGCGCCAGCTGCCACGGCACCAATTCCAACGAGGCCGCAATCCACCCGATCGGCCCCAAGGTGCGCCATTTGAACCGCGACTTCGCCTATTCGAAAACACTGGGCGGCGCGCGCAATCAGATCGAGCAACTATCGAGAGTGGGTTTCCTGACCGGCGTGCCCGTTGATTTGGATGGAGTTCCTAATAATGCGCGCTGGGATGATGTGGATGCTGCGCTGGATGCGCGCGCTCGCGCCTATCTCGACATCAATTGTTCGCATTGCCATTCACCCGTCGGCCCCGCCGATACTTCGGGTTTGTCGCTTGAACCCGATGCGAGCGGCCCGGCGCTTGGCACATGCAAGCTGCCGATTGCAGCGGGCGCAGGAACCGGCAACCGGCGCTGGGGTATTCGCCCCGGCCATCCTGACGATTCCATTCTCATCTACCGGATGGAGGCCAAGGAAGGCGACAAGATGATGCCTGAAATTGGCCGCGCGACTGTCCATGCAGAAGGCGTGGCATTGGTGCGGCAATGGGTCGAAACGCTGGAGGGGGATTGCAGCTGAGCTGGCTGACCTATCCCAGATAGGCACCCAGATAGCGTTCGATCGCAACAAAGCGTTCGCGCGCA
Source organism: uncultured Altererythrobacter sp. (assembly GCA_938009055.1). GTDB lineage: Bacteria > Pseudomonadota > Alphaproteobacteria > Sphingomonadales > Sphingomonadaceae > Erythrobacter. The sequence continues at coordinate 1,088 of CALLIO010000155.1, read as the reverse complement.
ATGCTCTGGCGCTTTTCCGCATCATCCCAATGGCGCAGGATCTGCATCTGGGCCGCCCCGAAAATCTCGACCACCATGCGCGCAACCAGCAGCGGATCGCTGCTAGAAAATGTGTCGCCGCCCCAGCGTTTGGCCAGCGTTTGGGCAAATTGTGCGTTCCATTTCTCGCGCACAGAGGCGAGCTGCGGGGTTGAAAAGGTAAGCAAGACAACCGCGCGCCATGATGGTCTTTCCTCAAGCAATTGGGCCATTGCTGCAACCTCATCAGCCAGACTGCTGCGCCAATCGCCGCCGGGCTCGTTTTCAGAGATGATGGCTGCGGTTTGTTCGTGAAAGCGGTCAAAAATCGCGCTGTAAATGGCGTGAATATTGGGGAAATAGCGATAGACCGAACCGACCGGAATATCGGCCTCTCTCGCCACAGCGCTGGTGGTAATGTCTTCAGGCGGCATGTGGTCAAGCAAGTCCTGGGTCGCAGCGATAATCTGCTCGATCCGCTCCTGCGCGCGCTTTTGCTTGGGTTCAGCGCGACGCTCCAAATCCACTCTGGCAACTGCCCCGTTCATTGAAATTCTGCGTCCCCGTTTTCCTGACCTTGCGCCTACGCCTATTGGCCATCGGGCGCAATGGCCAGCAAGGGCTTGTATCCTGCAGGCAAGTTTTGCGATTGAGCGCAGACAAGGAAGGTTTCAATTTCGAACCTGCTCGGGCATGAAGCGCAGGACGAGGGGAGCTGAAAAATTATGACCAATAGCCTTGATAGCAGCCTGAAATTGCCTTGTGGCGCGGTGCTGCCCAACCGGTTAAGCAAAGCGTCAATGACCGAAGGGCTGGCAACGCCCGATGGCCGCCCTACGCCGGCGCTTGAGCGGCTTTACGGAATATGGTCGGATGGCGGGGCGGGGATGCTCTTGTCTGGCAATATCATCATTGATCGTGACCATCTCGAGCGGCCCGGCAATGTCATTATCGAAGGCGAGCCGGATCGCGATATGGCAGCGCGGCTGGCCAATTGGGCCAAGGCGGCAACGCGCGGCGGCAATCATTTCTGGGCGCAGCTGAGCCACGGAGGGCGCCAGACGCAAAAG
>CALLIO010000154.1 GCA_938009055.1 uncultured Altererythrobacter sp. | reverse complement strand
AGGCATTGGATCTGAAGGGCTATTCCACTCCTACTCCTATTCAGGAGCAGGCCATTCCCGCCGTGCTCGAAGGGCGCGACCTCCTCGGCATTGCGCAAACAGGCACGGGTAAAACCGCCGCATTCATGCTGCCCAGCATCGACCGATTGCGTGAGGCGGATAACCGCATTCCGTTCAAATCTTGCCGCATGCTTGTGCTCGCCCCCACGCGCGAACTGGCAGGGCAGATTGCCGTCAATGCCAAGGAATATGGCGCGCTGGCCGGATTGAAAGTGCAATCCATCGTCGGCGGCACTTCTGTAAACAAGGATCGCAATAAGCTGCATCGCGGAACCGATATTCTGGTCGCAACGCCTGGCCGTTTGCTCGATCTAATTGACCAGAAAGCGTTCAATCTTTCGGGCGTTGAAGTCCTCGTCCTCGACGAGGCTGACCAGATGCTCGACCTTGGCTTTATCCATGCGTTGCGGCGGATCAATGATCTGGTGCCTGATGGTCGCCAGACGCTCTTCTTCTCCGCCACCATGCCCAAGCAGATCAAGGAATTGGTGCGAGGCTATTGTCAAAACCCTGTGCAAGTTTCGGTAACGCCGGAAAGCACAACGGCAGAGCGCGTCGATCAATATCTCTTCATGGTGCAGCAAAACGAGAAGCAATCGCTGATCGAGCAGGTTCTCACCGGCAAGCATCCTGTGCCCGGCAATCTTGAGCGGGTGCTGATCTTTACGCGCACCAAGCATGGCGCAGACCGTGTGGTGAAGAAATTGCGCGATGTTGGCGTCAATTCCAATGCGATCCACGGGAACAAGTCGCAGCCCCAGCGCCAGCGTGCTCTCGATGAGTTTCGTCGCGGGAAGACCAGCGTGCTGATTGCAACTGACGTTGCTGCGCGCGGGATTGATATCCCCGGCGTTAGTCACGTGATCAATTACGAACTGCCCAATGTTCCCGAGCAATATGTCCACCGCATCGGGCGCACAGCGCGCGCGGGCAAGGACGGGATTGCGATTGCCTTTTGTGCCGAGGATGAGCGCAGCTACCTTAAAGATATTCGCAAGGTTACCGATGCTGAGTTCGAACGGCTCGAACTGCCGGAAAACTTCCGCGCTGTTGTGGAGGGTGTAGGGCCAACCAAGCCGCCACCCAAGAAGCAGCAACAACGTGTGAAGCCCAAGCGCTTTGGCGAAAAGTCGGATCGCGCCGAGTCCAAGAGGGATCGGCCTAAGAACAAGCACCAATCACGCAAGGGCAAGCCCGGCGGTAAACGCGATGGCCAGCGCGACGGTCAGCGTGATGGTCAGCGCAGCGGCAATTTTGAAGGCCGTTCGGATGATCGTCGTCCGCAGGGTGAGCGCCGTGATGGCGAGCGTTCTGGCAGGAGCGAAGGTCGTGGTGATCGGCCCCGCAGTGACCGGCCTCAAGGTGATCGGTCCCGCAATGATAGGCCTCGCAATGATCGGCCACGCCGCGATAGGCCACATGGCGATAGGCCACATGGCGATAGGCCGCGTGATGATCGGCCCCGTTCAGATCGCCCACGCAGCGACAAGCCGCGTTCGGATCGCCCACGCGGTGATCGGCCCGGCGGGGACAAACCCCGTGGAGATAAACCGCGCGGTGATCGTCCAAACGGCGATCGGCCAGACGGTAACCGTGGTGGAAATCGCGGCGGTGGCGGAAACCAACGCGGCGGGCGTCCCGGTGGTGGTCGCCCCGGTGGTGGCCGCTCAGGCGGAGGTCGCTCAGGCGGAGGCCGCTCCGGTGGCGGTCGGCCTCGCGCTTCTAACGGGTAACGTTACTGCCGTTTCTGGCGAATAGATGAGCATCACAGGGATTGCGCACTTGGTTTTCGAACCATTGATGCGCATATCCTTGGCTCATTCCTATCGCGGAGATCCGGCATGCCCGACAATTTCGACTACGACCTCTTCACCATCGGTGCTGGCTCTGGCGGCGTGCGCGCCAGCCGGATCGCGGGTGGTCATGGCGCGAAAGTCGCGGTTGCAGAAGAGCACCGCTATGGCGGAACCTGCGTCATTCGTGGCTGCGTGCCGAAGAAGATGCTGGTCTATGCCTCCGAATTTGCAGAAGCTTTGCACCACGCCCAAAACAAAGGGCTGACGATCGGTGATGTCAGCTTCGATTGGGCAACCCTACGCGATTTTGTGAACGCCGACGTTGACCGGCTCGAGGGGCTGTATGGCCAAACCTTGGGCGGGGCAGGGGTCGAGGCAATCTCTGAACGCGCCACGATCACTGGCCCCAATTCTGTCAAGCTCGCCTCTGGTAAAGAGATCACCGCGAAATATATCCTTGTGGCGACGGGCGGCACGCCAGTCATCCCGCCGTTTGAGGGATCAGAGCACGCGATCAGCTCGAACGAGATTTTCTATCTCGACGAGTTTCCCAAGCGGCTGATGGTGATGGGCGGCGGCTATATTGCGGTGGAATTTGCCGGCGTGTTTAACGCGCTGGGCGGTGAGGTCACTTTGGTCAATCGCTCCGACACGATCCTGCGCACATATGAGCAAGATATCGTCAAGCGCCTGCCGCCGATCATGGAGGCGCGCGGCATGGATCTGCAAATGGGCGCACAGATCGAGAGTATTGCGAAGAACGCCGATGGCTCGCTTAAAGTCACGCTCAGCAATGGCGTTGTGAAGGAAGTGGACCAAGTGCTGGTCGCAACGGGACGCAAACCGAATACCGAAGGGCTGGGGTTGGAAACAGTTGGCATCACGCTTGGCAAAGGCGGGGAAATTCCCGTCGATGAAGCAAGTAAGACCAGCTGCGACAGTATCTATGCCGTGGGCGATGTGACTGACCGCGTGCAGCTAACCCCAGTAGCCATTCGCGAAGGGCACGCCTTTGCCGACAGCATCTTTGGCGGCAATCCGCGCGTTGTTGACCATTCGGTGATCCCGACCGCTGTGTTCTCGCAGCCTTCGATTGCCTCTGTTGGCATGACCGAAGAGGAAGCGCGCGTCGCTGTGGGAGAAGTCGACATCTACACGTCCGACTTCCGCCCGATGAAGAATATCTTTTCGCCCCGAATGGAGCGAGGTTTCTACAAGATGATCACGGCTAAGGAGACTGGCCAAGTGCTCGGCCTGCATATGATCGGGCCGGAATCGGGCGAGATCATTCAGGGCGCAGCCGTTGCGATCAAGGCGGGTCTTACAAAGGCCGATTTCGACGCCACAACCGCTCTCCACCCAACGATGGCGGAAGAGCTGGTGCTGCTGAAATAGGTCGATGCCAATGGGCTGAAGCGCCCATTTTGATAGCTTCCCCCATGGTCGCTAAGCGGATAGAGAACGCATAGCTTGACGCTTGGCCAAAACCACGGCTAGGCGACTTATATAACTATGTCTGCACGGGCGCTCGGCAGAGGGCCAAAGGGGAATGCATGTCCGCCAATATTGCTGAAATGGAACGTCGCCGCGAAGCTGCGAAAATGGGTGGAGGCGAAAAACGCATCGCCAGCCAGCACGCCAAGGGCAAATTGACAGCGCGCGAACGACTCGAGGTTTTGCTCGATGAAGGCTCGTTCGAAGAGCTTGATACCTATGTCGAGCATGATTGCGTCGACTTTGGCATGGCGGATCAAAAGATCCCGGGCGATGGCGTGGTTACCGGCTCTGGCACGATCAATGGCCGCCTTTGCTACGTCTATTCCCAAGATTTCACCGTGTTCGGCGGCTCGCTGTCCAAGCGCCATGCGGAGAAAATCTGCAAAGTGCTCGAAACTGCGATGAAGGTCGGTGCGCCTGTGATTGGCCTGAACGATTCAGGCGGCGCGCGCATTCAGGAAGGCGTTGCCTCGCTTGGTGGCTATGCCGATGTGTTCCAGCGCAATGTGCTTGCATCCGGCGTGGTGCCGCAGATCAGCCTCATCATGGGCCCATGCGCGGGCGGGGCGGTTTACTCACCGGCCATGACCGACTTCATCTTCATGGTGAAGGACAGCTCTTACATGTTTGTCACCGGCCCCGACGTGGTCAAAACCGTCACGAATGAAGAAGTGACGCAGGAGGAATTGGGCGGCGCGGTAACGCATACGACCAAGACCAGTGTTGCCGACAATGCGTTTGAGAACGATATCGAAGCGCTGCTCGCCACGCGCGAATTCTTCAACTATCTGCCGCTTTCCAACCGCGAAGAAGTGCCAGAGCGGCCCACCAATGACCCGTTCGATCGGCAGGAGATGAGCCTCGACACGCTGATCCCCGACAATGCCAATCAGCCGTATGATATGCATGAGGTCATCACCAAGGTCGCCGATGAAGGCGATTTTTTCGAAATTGCCAAAGACTTTGCTAAAAATATCCTCTGCGGATTTATCCGGATAGAGGGCCGCACCGTCGGCGTGGTTGGGAACCAGCCTATGGTGCTGGCCGGGTGCCTTGATAGTGACGCCTCGCGCAAGGCCGCGCGGTTTGTGCGCTTTTGTGACTGTTTTGACATTCCGCTGCTCACCCTTGTTGATGTGCCGGGCTTTTTGCCGGGCGTGTCACAAGAGCATAATGGCGTGATTAAAAATGGCGCGAAATTGCTCTCCGCTTACGGCGAAGCGACCGTGCCCATGGTGACGTTGATTACCCGCAAAGCCTATGGCGGCGCTTATTGCGTGATGGCCCCCAAACAGCTCGGCGCGGATATGAATTACGCGTGGCCAACGGCCCAGATCGCCGTGATGGGCGCAAAGGGCGCAGTGGAAATCCTGCACCGCAAAGATTTAGGCGATGCCGAGAAAACGGCCGC
>CALLIO010000153.1 GCA_938009055.1 uncultured Altererythrobacter sp. | reverse complement strand
CGGGCGTTGACCGTTTTGCCAAAGCGCATCCGGATCGCTCTTTCGACGTGGGCATTGCTGAACAGCATGGCGTGACTTTTGCCGCTGGTCTGGCTGCGCAAGGCATGCGGCCCTTTGCAGCGATTTACTCCACTTTCCTCCAGCGCGCTTACGATCAAGTGGTGCATGATGTGGCAATCCAGAATTTGCCCGTGCGCTTTGCGATTGATCGTGCGGGGCTGGTCGGCGCGGATGGCTGCACGCATGCAGGCAGCTTCGATATTACCTATCTGGCGACCCTGCCCAATATGGTGGTGATGGCAGCGGCTGACGAGGCTGAGCTGGTGCATATGACGTACACTGCTGCGGAATATGACGATGGGCCGATAGCCTTCCGTTATCCGCGCGGCAGCGGCGTCGGGATTGAGATTCCTGAAACACCTCAGAAGCTCGAAATCGGCAAAGGCCGGATGGTTCGCGAAGGTTCCAAAATCGCGATCCTTTCGCTGGGTGCCCGCCTGTCCGAAGCTTTGAAAGCCGCCGATACGCTTGAGGCCAAGGGGCTTTCCACCAGCGTTGCTGACATGCGCTTTGCCAAGCCTTTGGATGAAAAGCTGATCGAAAAATTGATGCGCACGCACGAGGTCATCTTGACCCTTGAAGAAGGCGCGATTGGCGGTTTGGGCGCGCATGTGCTCACCTTTGCCTCGGACGCAGGCCTTACCGACAATGGCTTGAAAGTGCGCACTTTGCGCCTGCCCGATGTGTTTCAGGACCAGAATGCTCCGGAAAAGCAATATGCCGAGGCTGGGCTGGATGCAGATGGCATTGTCGAGGCAGCGCTGAAAGCTTTGCGCCACAATTCTGCCAATACTAGCGAGCGCGTTGAGGAAGCGCGCGCTTAAATCCCTTAGGCCGCGCTTCTATCGCATCCGGGCCATCCACGCAGGATTGGGCGGATAGCCATTGGAAATCACTGGATAGACCATCGCCGCTGCAAATTGCGGGCGTTCCAGCATGCAGGGCGCAGCGACCGTGCATTCGCGCGTTGCAATTTGTCCGCCTTCCTCGGTGATGTCCACATGGGCAGCTTCAATTACATCGCTATCGACTGTGATGGTCGGGGTTTGGGTTGCTTCACTAATGGGCGCAGTGGCTTCGGGCACTTGCTCTTTCGTGCTTGGCCCCGCTTGCTCCTGCGTGCGTTTGAACTCCAGATAAGCGCCCGGAATGCCCGCCATGTCATCGCCGCTTTTGAGTAGCTCAATCTCGTAACGACGCTTGGCCAGATATTGTTCGCGCAATTCGACATAGGGATCATCGGAATCGCGAATATCGGTCAGCTGCTCATCAAATTCGAGCCGGAAATTGAGCGAATTGAGCACATAGGCTGGCACGCCATATTCCGGCGTGTTGAGCGGCTTGCCGACAATCATCGGGAACAAAGCTTGATCCAAGCCCGCACCAAAAAAATCGCGCACTGTGGTTGAACCGACCAGTGGCAAGACGAGGAACGGCCCATCGCCAACGCCGTAAAAGCCTAGCGTGTCGGAAAAGCCCGTGCGGCGATAGGGCAGGCCTATGCCCGGCTTGCCCGCCATGTCCACCAGACCGCCAAAGCCGACTGTCGAGTTGATGGCAAATCGGCCCAAAGTCTCGAATGCTTTGCCGAATTTGCCTTGGAGCACGAAATTGATGAAGTTCGTCGGCTCGCGAAGGTTGCGCAGGAAATTGCGGCTGGCCTCGCGAAACGGGCTGGGAAGCGCTTCTTCATAAGCATAGGCAATCGGGCCGACGACGGCCTGATCGACGCCCTCTGTAATGTCGAAAGCGCGCTCGTTTACGCGCATCAACGGATCTTCTTCGGGCGGGCCATAACCACCCGTGACGATGATCTGGTTGCCTTCTTCAGGCGGCGGATCGCCAGCGGTTTCCTCTTGGGCTTGCGATTCTACGCTTCCTTGGACGCCCTGCCCGCTTTGCGTCTCTTGCAGTGTGGTTGCGACTGTCCCGTTCAGGCTCCAGCTAATCTGGGCCAAGGCTGGGTCGATCAAAGGGGCGCGGGTCTCTGCTGTTGCCACCGCCATCTCTTCTGCCACCACAATGTGCGCAGGCAGCGGCGTTTGCAGCGCGGCCAGCGGAGAGGCAAGCAGGACAGAGGCAAAAGCCGAGATAGAGCACTCCTTTTCGTTCGCCAGCAAAGCTACGTCTCGCACAAGTCGCGGGCAAGTGCGAAGTCGAGGTCAAACTGGCATAGCGCGCCGCATCACGATATGGCGGGCTTTATATGCGACAAAGGATAGCCCATTGAGCTTGCTACACATTGAACGCGGTGGCCCCGTAACCACGCTGACCATCAATCGGTCCGACAGTATGAACCCGCTTGGCGCCAAGGGGGACGGGGCTGAGTTTGACGAAGCGTGCCTCGCTATCAATGAGGATATGGACGTTCGCTGCGTCATCCTAACCGGCGCTGGCAGAGCGTTTTCCGCAGGCGGCGATGTGAAAGCAATGCAGCAGCGCAGCGGTACTTTCGGGGGCAATCCGCCGAGCATTTCGGATGGTTATCGCAACAATATCCACCGCATATTGCGCGCGATTTACAGCCTTCGCGTGCCGGTGATTGCCGCCGTGAATGGCCCCGCAATCGGCCTGGGCTGCGATGTGGCTTGCCTTGCCGACATTCGGATTGCGAGCGAGAAAGCGAAGTTCGGCGTGACGTTCTTGAAGCTCGGGATCATTCCCGGTGATGGCGGGACATGGATATTGCCGCGCGTCATCGGGATGAGCCGTGCGTCGGAATTGTTCTACACCGGTGATGTGATCGGGGCAGAGCAAGCGCAGGAATGGGGCTTAGTAAGCCGGATTGTCCCGCATGACGATCTGATGAGCGAGGCTAAGGCGATGGCTGAGAAAATCGCCAAGATGCCGCCCCATTCGCTGCGCCATACCAAGAATTTGCTGCGTCAAGGGCGCGAGATTTCATATGACACTGCGCTGGAAATGGCCGCCAATACGCAAGCGCTGATGCATCCGACCGATGACCATATGGAAGGCGTGAATGCGCTGATCGAGAAGCGCCCGGCCAAGTTTACAGGCGACTAGAGGCATGGTGGCTTGGCTCAAAGGGGCGCTTGTCGCTGCTGCGGTTTGCTACATCGCTGTGCTGCTGGCGTTATGGCTGCTTCAAGGCAAGCTGCTCTATCCAGCGCCGCAAGACCGCCCGCCAACACCTGATGGCTTTGTCGAGATTGAGCTTGTCGCTGCCGATGGCGTGCGCACGCGCGCGCTTTACCGCGCTGCTGATGAGGGTAAGCCAACGCTAGTCTATTGGCACGGCAATGGAGACAGCCTGCATGGCTCGCTTGCCGCCAATCGGCTTTTCCAAGCGGATGGATATGGGCTGCTGTTGCCTGAATTTCGCGGGTATGGCGGGAATGAAGGCACACCGACGGAAATGGGCTTTTACCAAGATGGGCGCGCGGCCATGCAATTCCTGCAGGATGAAGGCGTAGGGCCAGAGCAAACGGTGATTTCCGCCTATTCGATTGGCACGGGATTGGCTGTG
>CALLIO010000152.1 GCA_938009055.1 uncultured Altererythrobacter sp. | reverse complement strand
CTCAGAACCGGAATGGCGGATCGAACTGAAGCCGCCGGTCAGCGCGCTGGTGTCGGCCGAGGCGCCACCGGCCATTTCGTTGGATGAGGAAGGCGAGCTGAGCGAAGCTGGTCGCGAGGCGCTCAACTACGCAGCATGGGGCGCGCAGCGTTTCGATCTTCCGGTTGAATTGAGCGGATCGGAGGAAGAATTGGCCAAGGCGCGTGCCTATCTTGAGGAACGCGGCGTTACTGTGCGCACGCAGGCTGCTTCGGGCGAAATGCGCGCCCGCTGGGGTGAGTAAGAAGCGCTAGGCTGCCAGTTCCAGCGGAACAATCTCGCCCGACAGATATAGCTTTTTCGCCTTCGCGCGGCTCAATTTGCCCGATGATGTGCGCGGCAATGTGCGCGGCGGGATCAGTTCCACTACACAGCTCATGCCGGTGACAGAGCGAACCTTGTCGCTGATCTGCTCGCGCAGTTTCACGCGCTCTTCCGGATCGGAAACGCGGCAATGGACGAGCACGGCCGGGGCTTCTTCGCCATTTTCGGTCTCAACGGCAAAGGCGGCGATATCGCCGTGGTTGAAGCCGGGCAGTTGCTCGACCGCCCATTCGATATCTTGGGGCCAATGGTTCTTACCATTGATGATTATCATGTCTTTCGCGCGGCCCACGATGAACAGATAGCCATCGGCAAGATAGCCCATGTCGCCCGTGTCGAGCCATGCGCCCTTGGCGGGATCATCGCTGGGCACGAGGCATTCTTGCGTCGCTTGCTCGTTGCGGAAATATGAGTGCATCACGCTGGGGCCGCGGCACCAGACTTTGCCGATCTGGTGATCGCCGCGGGCCGCTTCGTCCTCGCCGCGAATTTCCACTTCCATGTCAGGCAGCGTCTTGCCGCAATTCACAATCGCGCGGTAGCGTGCGGGGCGGGACAAATCGCGCGGCGTGCCGGACAAGCGCTCTTCCTCGACCAGCTCGACGCGGATGCCTTCGCCCGGCGGCATCACCGTGACAGCCAGCACAGCTTCGGCAAGGCCATAGGAGGGGGTGAAGGCATTCGCTTTGAAACCGGCCTCGGCAAAAACATTGACGAAGCTTTGCATCACATCGGGCCGGATCATATCCGCGCCATTGCCCGCAATCCGCCAGCGTGACAGATCAAAGCGTTCAGCGACATTGGACTGGCTGGAGATGCGCCGCGCACAAATATCATAGCCGAATGTGGGCGAATAAGAGCAGGTATTGCCCTTGTTGCGGCTGATCATATCAAGCCATGCCAGCGGACGGCGGGCAAAGGCATCAGGCTTAAGGTAATCGACTGAGAACTGGTTGGCGATCAGCGACAGGAAGCAGCCAACAAGGCCCATATCGTGATAGAGCGGCAACCAGCTGACGCAGCGGTCATTCTCACCCAATTGCATCGACACGGCATGGCCATAGAGATTGTGGAGCAGCGCCTCGTGGGTGACGGCAACGCCGGTTGGGAAGCGAGTGGAGCCAGAGGAATATTGCAAATAGCAAATATCATCGGGCTTTGCTTCGGGCAGGGTGCACTCGGGCGCATCGCGCTGGCCAAATGCTTCCCAGCTTTCGCTGTCGCAGCCTTGCTTTGCTGCAGCAGCGCTCGCCATTTCGGATATCTCTTGCGGATAGAGCAAGAGCGCGGGATCGCTACTTTTTAATTGCACGGCTAGTTGGTCGATAAAGCTGTCTTTGCCGCCAAAGCTAGTGGGCAAGGGCAGCGGGACGGGCCATGCGCCAACATAGACACAGGCGCAGAACAGCGCTGCAAATTGCGGCGCAGTTTCGGCGATCAACGCGACCCGGTCTTCCTTGGCAATACCGAAATGGATCAAGCGCTTGGCCATGACCAAAGCGTCTTCGCGCATTTCGGAATAGGGATAGACCCGCTCTAGTTGTCCACGCATATCGTGGAAATTGAGACCCTTTTCGCTTCTCGCAGCGTAGTCAATTGCGTCGTTAAAGGTCTCAAACTGCGCTCTGATGCGCGGCAATGAGCAATCGTTCGGCGTCGGCTGTAAAGCGGCGTCGGTCATTTTTCTAAGCGATACCCGTGAGTTACGATGCGTATGACGGCACCCTCTTATGGCGTGTTTACGGAAAAGAGGCCTTTTCCGCAAATTGGAGCTTTTGCAATTCCCAATGAGTGTGGCACGATTATGGCGAAATGGTTGCAAATGTAACAGATAAACGGCGAAAGAACCGCAAAGCGCGGCCACTTGATGAGGCCGGACTGCGCGATCTCGCGCTGAGCTATGCGGCGCGTTACGCAACCACGGCGGCAAAGCTTGAAAGTTATCTACAGCGCAAAATCCGTGAGCGTGGTCTGGCCGAACAGGACGAACCGCTCGATGCGCCCCAACTGGTCAATACGATCGTCGAGCGGCTGGTGGAACTGCGCTATGTCGATGATAAAGCCTATGCCAAGGCGCGTTCAGGCAGTCTGTTGCGCCGCGGCTATGGCAAACGGCGCGTCAATGAAGCGCTGCGCCATGCTGGCGTTGATGAACACACTCGCGAGGATGTTGCGCCTTCTGCGCCCATTGCGCGCGAGGCGGCCATCACACTGGCACGCAAGAAGCGCTTTGGGCCCTTTACGAAGTCTGTGCATTTCGATGATGGCGATGACCGGCCCCGGCTTGATCCGGCGATCCGCCAAAAGCAGATTGCCGCAATGCTGCGCGCAGGGCATGGATTTGATCTGGCAAAGATTGTAGTGGATGCTGAAAGCGAAGAGAGCCTGGAGGAATGGCTGCTCGAGGCGATTGAGGAAGCAAGGGAAGAAGGCGGCGCATGAAACAGATTTTGGCATTTGTCGGGGCCAGCATTGCGAGTACGATACTAATCGCCTGCTCTGCGCAACCCCAAGCCAATGCGGCACCTGCTGAACCCAGCGCTGAGAGCGCGCCCGGCGTTCATCCCGTTTCCGGTCTAGAGATTGTCGACGTGGTGGTGGAAAGCGGTGAAAGCCGCCATGTCATCCGTGCCGAGCTTGCCAATACGCCCGAATCCCAAGCCAAGGGGCTGATGTTCCGCACCGAAATGGGCGATGATGAAGGCATGCTTT
>CALLIO010000151.1 GCA_938009055.1 uncultured Altererythrobacter sp. | reverse complement strand
ATGCTCTTGCGAACATCAGCGCGCTGCTTGCGCGGGATTGCGAGCAATTGAGCCTCATCATCCTCTTCCAAATCAGCGATAAAATTGGCATGGCTTTCCGACTGGATATCCCAGCCATCAGGAATAGTGCCGCCGCGCAGTTCCACCGATGCACAGGCGCTGCGTCTCGCCAATTCGGTCGCTGCTTCGGCCAAAGCCAAAGCGACTGATTGATCGTCACACAAAACGCCGCCGCCAACGCCAAATCCGCTAGAGACCAATGCACGCCCGAAAAGATGGCTGTGCACTTCGTTCAAGGGAAGCCAGCCGACAATCGCGCCCATTTTCTCTGCGATCAGCCCCGTGGCCTTGTGACCACAGCCAGTTTCAGCGGCGCGCAGCCAAGCGGGACGATGAAAAATCGAACCGGATGTTTCAGCAACGAAAGCTTCGATCCGAGCCGATTGCTGCGCATCAGCACAATCAACCGGCATGATGACTAGCGAAGGACGAGGGAAAGGCGCGTTCATGCCGCCTTCTCCTGCGCCCAAAATTCAGCGCGCAAAGCTTCGCGTGCAGCAATCTCGTCCATCCGGCCAAAGTTGAAATCGCTTACCAGATCGGCAAGCTTGCCCGCCATCTTGTCGAGATTGGTGTAATGGCGAATGCGTGAGCGAATCGAGGCGTCTTCAACGCGCGGCTGATCGGGATCAACTTCCCATGGATGGAAATAGAAGATCGCGGGGCGGCCTTCATCCCGGTTCACCTGGCGAATGGCCCAGCGCGAAAAAGCATAAGGAAGCACGCGGAAGAACCCGCCGCCGCCCGCTGCTAAGCGCCTGCCACCAACCATTGCGGTAGTCACCGGAATTTCGATCAGATCAGAGCCTTGAATGGGCTTAAACGCGAAACGCGGTGCTTCGCGCCAACCGTAATGGTCATGCACAATCGGCGCGACGCTGGATGAGTATTTATAGCCCGCCTCAGCCAACACATCGAAAGCCCATGGCGTGCGCGGATCAATCGAGAAACTTGGAGCGCGATAGCCCGTGATCGCTTGACCGGAAGCATCTTCAAGGATCGCTTGCGCCTTGGCGATATCCGCTGCAAATTCATCAGCCGTGAAGGTGAAGACGCGCGCATGGTCATAGCCATGGCTTGCGATCTCATGCCCTTGCTCTGCAATGCGGCGGATCAGCGCGGGATTGCGTTCAGCCACCCAGCCAAGCGTGAAGAATGTACCCTTGGCGCCAGCCTCTGCAAAAAGCGCAAGGATCTGGTCGACATTGCGCTCAACACGCAATGCCAGCCCGTCCCAATCGGCACGGTCAATCACATCTTCGAAAGCGCCCACTTGGAACCAATCCTCGACATCGACCGATAGGCCGTTGACGATGGTTTGGTTTGAAGCTGTGTCGGGAAAGGCGCTGGGCGCATTCATCAGGCAGCCTCGCGGGGTGTCTCTTCCTCAAACCACTCGACCAGCAAAGTGAGCACATGGCGCACGGATTGCTCTTGATCGTCGATCCGGCGTTCAAGTTCGACCAGCTTGTCGGCATAGTCCGCAGGCAGATCGCCGCTCGCTGTCCGTGGTACCGCCTTCAGCTCGTCAATCGCCGCTTCAAGCTCGGTAATGCGCGCATCGCGCTCCTTAAGCTCGGCGGAGATATCTGCGCTCATGCCAACCGCGGCAAGCGCCGCAACTTCTTGCGGGGCGACAGTTTCGAGCGGCTGCGGTTCAGCATTGCTTGCGCCCTGCTCGGCATCGACCAGCATTTCAGCACAGACATCGTCGAGCATCTTGACCGTAAAGCCGGCGCGCTCTTCGATAGCGCCCAAAAGCAGCAGGCGGTTCATCACCTGATTGATCCGGCGCGGAATGCCATCTGTCGCATCGAACAGTTCGGCGAAGACATCCTCTGTGATTTCAGGATTGCCAGTCCAGCCAACCATTTCGAGGCGGTGGCGCACGTAAGCTTCCACTTCCTCAACTTCGAGCGCATCCAGATGATACGAAGCAATCACGCGCTGGCGCAATTGCTCGAGCTCTGGATGACCGGCAACCATTTGACGGAATTCGGGCTGCCCCAGCAGCAAAGTTTGGAGCAAAGGATGCGAGCCCAATTGGAAGTTCGACAGCATGCGCAGTTCTTCCAATGCCTCGACATCCAAGTTCTGGCTTTCATCCACCACCAGCAGGCAGCGGCGACCTTCGCGCGCTTCATCGCCGAGGAACATCTCGATCGCGCCCAATGCAGCTGCCTTGTCGCGCCCTTCGACCTCAAGGCCAAAGCATTGTGCGACAACATGGATCATTTCTTCGCCGTCCAAAGCGCTGGTCACGATCTTGCCGACGGTCAGCTGATCAGGATCAACCTTTTCCATCAGATGCGCGACCATAGTCGATTTGCCTGCGCCCACTTCACCAGTGATGACCATGAAGCCCTCACCCTGCGAAAGGCCGTAGCCAAGATAGGACAGAGCCTTCTTGTGGCTTGCACTCTCGAAGTAGAAATCGGGATCAGGCGTCAGCTGGAACGGGCGTCCGGTCAGGCCATAAAATTGTTCGTACATGTCGTAATGGACCTTTCTGTCCTGATCAGAAGTCGAAGCGCAGGCCAACAAGGCCGCTCGCTGCGGTGATGTCCTCGGTCGAAACATCCGATTCGAGATGGTCGATTGCAACCGCAGCGCGCGCCGACAGACGCGGCAAAATGGTTTGGTTGTAAGCAGCCGAACCACCCACCGCAGTGACCGTCTGGCCGCCATTGGTTTCGGTTTCGAAGCGGTTGCCGTAAGCGTTCAAGGCAAAGCCTGCATTGCGTCCGATGTCGCCGGTAAGCGATGTCGACACGTAATAGCTTTCGTCCACCAGTCCGTTCGCGGCGGCGAGCACAGTGCCCTCAGCTGCGATGAACTTGCGGCGGTTGTAGCCAGCTGCAATGGTTGCATTGTAGCGGCTGCCGAGTTGACGCGAATAGCTTGCTGCTACGCCGCGACCACGGAAGGTTGCCGAACGGACAGAGCCGAACACATCGCCAACACAGCCAGCGCCCGTGTCACCTGCGACACAGCCGTTGAAATTACCGGTGAGCGCATTGCGCGCTGCTCCAAATTCGGTTGGCAATGCTGCCAGCGAATTGGTCAGTGTGCCGCCAAAGCCGGATACGCTGTCATAGACAGAGATGTTGAGGGCCGAGCGGTTGTTCGGTGCATAAGCAAAGCTGCCGTAATAGGTTGTCGAATCATAGCGACGACCCACATTGGCCTCGAATGCTGTGCGGCTGGAAGGACGCCATACAACGCCAACATCCCAGATAATGCCATCAACATCGAAAGCGATCTGACGCGGCGAAGCGCTGTCCGTTACGAAGCGGCCATTGTCATCGATGACCGGGTCACCATTGACATCGCGCAGCACATCGCGGCTTGAAATCTCTACATCTTCATAGCCAATGCCGCCAACCAGTGAAAGCGTTGGGCTAACCGGCACGCTGACATCGCCGCGCACATGGACATCGCGCACGCGCTGATCAAGGTTGGAGATATCTTCTTGATAGATGCCGCCACCAACACCGATACCAACGGGCAAAGCATCGCCAGCTTTGGTGCCGACATGCAGCTCGCCCTGATAGGTGATGGAGTCGTCGAACACGTCGAGCTGCTCAGTGCCGCCCGCCTGGTTTACAACGTCCAGCGGTGTTTCCACCTTGGTGTAGCCAACACGGGCCAGACCATTGATATGGACATTGCCAGCCTGGGCATGAACATTGGGGCCAGCATAGCCTGAATAGATCCGGCTTTCGGCATTTTGCGCCACCAACGGATTGTTGAGGCTACCGCCGCTGCCATCCACAGTCGTGCGGCTGGCCAATGCGCCCGCTTCAAACGTGACCGCACGCGGCACGATGGTCGCATAACCGCGCGCAACACCGCTGATCGTGTCGCTATCCACGTCATTATCGCCATATCCGATATTGCGTTCGTAGCGCAGCGAGACAGAACCGCCATTGTTGCGGCCTGCAATCGTTGCATCAATACCAGCAGCAAGCTGCGTATAGGTCAGCACTTCATCGCCGGGCGAAAGCTCGGCCACGAGGATTTGCGAAACCTCGATATAAGGCGAGACGTCGACCGTACGGCCGCCATCGTCTTGAGCCTGATCTTGCGCATGGGCGGGCATTGCGGTCAGCAGCGCTACCAGTGGCAAAGCTTTGGTGAATGTCAAACGCATCGTCTTACTCCCCGTAAACGCCGTAGGAGCCGAAGCTCCGACCGCTTGGGCTGAACTGTGCTCCGTTGAGCAACAGTTTGATTTCAGGACAGGCGGACAAGAGCTGGTAGGCATCTTCCAGCGCACTGCGGCCTGTGTCGTCAGCGCGAGCCACCAAGATCGCCTGTCCGACATGTTTTGCCAGCTCAGCAGCCGGAGAGGCGGCAAGAGCAGGCGGCGTATCAAAAATTACTATCCGGTCCGGAGCGCTCTCGGTCAGCCGCGCGAGTACATCGCGGGTCCGCGCACTGGCGAGATATTCTGCATCCGAAGTGGTGCGATTACCGGCAGGAAGGACGTAAAGCCCCTTGATGTCGGTGCGCAGCACGAGGTTTTCTGGCTTGATCGAAGGATCGGAAAGCGCGTCCATAAAGCCGCGTTCAGCCTCAAGACCCAGCGTTTCCATAACCGATGGGCTTGGGAAGTCGGCATCGACCAGCAACACTTCAATGTCGCGCTCTGCCGCCAAAGCCAGCGCGAGATTGACCGCGCAATAGGTCTTGCCCTCGCCCGAATGCGGCGAGCAGATGAGCATACGGCGGGCCATTGCAGTGCCGCCATCGCGCGCATCCTTCAGCAATTGGCGCTTCACGATGCGGAATTCCTCGAGCAGGCCGGTGACCGGACCATCAGGAACGATCATACCTTGCTCGGCCAGGAATTCGCGGTCGATTGCGTGCAGCTTGCCGCTAAAGGCAACATCTTCGCGAACTGGTTGAGTGGCCACTGGCGGTGCAACTTTTGGCTCCGCTGGTTTTGTCGCGGCTGCCTCAGCCACCTTGGGAGTGGCGGGAATTGCGTCTGCAACTGGTGCAGGTGGTGCTTCAACAATTGGCGTTTCAACAATAGGCGCAGCAGCCACTTTCTTGATCGGCGCGTCTACCGTTTCTGGCACGGCTTTTGGCGCAGGCTCAGCCACTTTGGCCGTATCGCGCTTCAGGGCCTTTCGCACGGGGCGCGGCGCATCACGCAGCGCCTTGGGCGGCGCAGCAGGTGCAAACCCGTCGAGCCCGAATGCACCATTGGCGCGTTCAAACAAGGACTCGCCTGCTTTTGCTGGCTGGGCGTTTTTGAGCGAGATTTTCTTATGCTGTGTCATGCTCTCGCTCCTCAAGCCACTGCACTTACTTGGACGAATTCGATCACCAGCAAGATGACGAACACACCGAACAAGGCTGCGCTGGCTCCGGCCCATTGCTTGAGGCGCTTGGCCTTGAGCGCGCGGCCGGCTTCTTTCATGGTCATGGAAATCTGGCCGACGACTGGCAGATCCATCGCCCGTTCGAGCTTGGCAGTTGTGCTAAACGTCGAGCGCATCTGGCTCATCGCATAGGCAGCTGCTGCCCCTGCACCGATGCCGACGAACAATACGCCAAACAGCAGTAGCGGACGATTGGGAGCCGCAGGCTTGCGCGGCACCACGGGCGGATCAATCACATTGAACTTGAACGCGCTGCGATTGGTGTCGACCTGACCACGCAAGCGAATTTCCTCGCGGTCGTTGAGCAGATCGTCATATTTCGTCTTGAGCACTTCATAATCGCGGCTGATGCGATTTGCTTCTGCCGCCACTTCAGGCTCGGTTGCCTGACTTCCCATCAAACTCGCAATATCGGCCTGCAAAGCTGCTTTGCGCGCGTTCATCGCTTGAACATCGCCCTGGCGCTCTGCGCGAATGGCGAGAAGCGAGGAATAGGCAGGGTTCGGCTGCGAACCAACCGTGCTGGATGGCGCAGCTTCATTCGCTGCCTGACGGCGCAGGATATCAATCTGACGCAGGGTCGATGCCACGTCGGGGTGATTGTCTTTGAGTCCGCGTCCACGCAATTGCGCCAGGTTGGCTTGCGCCTGAGCGAGCGCACCGCGTGCACCGCCCTGCTGCGCTGGCGTAACAATGCCAGTTGAAATTGTCGGCGGGGTAGAGGCCAGTTGGCCTTCAACCGCTGCCAATGCGCTTTGTGCGCCAGCCAGATCACCTTCAATGCCGCGCAACTCAGTGCGGGCTTGCTGGATCTTGGTAGACAAAGTGGTGCTGCCACCGATCAGCTCTGGATATTGCGCTTCGAAAGCAAGACGGCGTTGCTCGGCTGCTTCCAGCTCAAGCTTGCGCTCTTCCAATTGCTCATCGAGGAAGACCATCGTGTCAGCAATCTGGTTGCGATTGCCCGCAATGTTCTCTTCACGGAAGATGTCGATCAGCTTTTGAACAACATCACGCGAGAGCGCTGCGTTTTCACTGTCGCTATAGCCGCCCTTGCCTACGGTCGCTGTCAATTCGAAGAGGTTGTCCTCTTCGCTTGTGACTTCGACATCCTTTTCGAGTTCGGCAATCGCAGCATCCATATCAGCGCGATCTTCGATTTCTTCACCCAACTTGGTCGAACGGATCACTTTTTCAAGATTGACCGAGCTTGCCAAAGTCTGGCGGACGCGCATGATTTCAGCCTTGCCGTCGCCAGCAATCTTCATCTGCTGCGAAAGGACATCCTCGCGCTCCACATAGATGCGCGCTTTAGATTCGTAGCTGTTAGGGATCATCGCAACGACCAGCCAACCCAGCAAGCAAACCACCCACGCAACAGCGAGCGCCAGCCAGCGCCGGTGCCAGACTGCGTAGAGCGCTATGCGCAATTCTTCGAATACTTCGTTCATTGTGGCTGCTCAGTCCTTAGAAAGTGCTTTCGGGCACAATGATGGTGTCGCCCGGCATCAGCAGGACATTGGCCTTGCTGTCGCCGCGCTTGAGAAGATCGGTGAGGCGAAGGCGGTATTCCTGAGTCTTGCCCGTCGAACGGTCAGTGCGGATCAGTTTGGATTTGTTGCCAGCGGCAAACTCGCCCAGTCCGCCAACAGCGATCATCGCATCGAGCACAGTCATGTTCGCGCGATAAGGCAGCGCAGCCGGCTTACCGGTTGAACCAACGATCTTGATCTGCGTGTTGAACTCACCGTTAAATTCAGTGACGATCACAGAGACGATCGGGTCTTGGATATATTGCGAGAGCTGGAGACGGATGTCTTCTTGCAGCATAGTTGGCGTCTTGCCCGCTGCTGGCATGTCGCGAACCAGCGGGATTGTCAGACGGCCATCGGGCCGAACCTGAATCTCGTCAGCGGAAAGCTCAGGGTTACGCCAGACATGCACGTTAAGCTTGTCGAGCGGGCCGATAATGTATTCTTGGTTTTGGGCGCTCTGCACATTTGTGTAGGTCGCAGAAGGAAGCTCGCGATCAGCAGTGCCTACGCATCCGCCCAATGTGGAAAGAGCGACGAGGCCAGCGGTGCTTAGAAAAGCCGCCTTGCTTGAGGGTAACGAGAACTTGGCCATTACTTATAATCCTTGCCTTGGCAGGCGAGAATGGGTGTGTGCAGCAGGAGCTACCTGCCACCCCACGCTCGCGGGAACAGGGCACTCTCCTCCCCAAAAAGGGTGAACAAACCGTTAGGATTACTGGAATTCTCGTAGGTTATCCCGATCTGGGACAAGCCGTTTAGGTTTTGTTTACGTCAGCACTTCGCCAGCGGGCCCTTGGCCTAGGAAACTGGCCGGGCTGGCACTTGCGCCGTATGCTCCGGCACAAAATACCGCAATGATATCGCCGACTTCCGCCTTGGGAAGCATGGCTTTGTCGGCCAGACGGTCGAGCGGCGTGCACAGACAGCCAACAACGTTAACTTCTTCTTGCGCCTCTGAGCTGAAGCGATTGGCGACCGCGACCGGGTAATTGCGGCGCACC
The DNA here is from genome assembly GCA_938009055.1 of uncultured Altererythrobacter sp. Lineage (GTDB taxonomy): Bacteria > Pseudomonadota > Alphaproteobacteria > Sphingomonadales > Sphingomonadaceae > Erythrobacter. The sequence continues at coordinate 570 of CALLIO010000151.1, read as the reverse complement.
ACTGTGCCAAAATTGCCCGATGCGGCGAGCTGGTGGTGCAAGCCCCCGTCGGTAACAAGGTAAACACTTTCGTGGCTGATCTTACGGTCAATCACTTGGGTCAGGTAGACCCCTGATTCGCCGACCAAAAAGCGGCCAAGCTCTATACACAGATCGGTTTGTGCGAGCGTTTCGGGCAGATTAGCAAAGCGCTCCTCCAACGAAGCACCAATGCGGGGCAGGTCAATCGGTTCATCGCCATGGAAATAAGGAATGCCAAAGCCGCCGCCCATATTGAGCTTAGGACATTCAGCTCCGATCTCCTGAGATAATTTATCTGCCAAATTCAGAACATTGTCCTGCACTTCTATCAAGGCATCTGAATCCAAAGCTTGTGATCCAGTAAAGATATGAAGACCGCGATATTGGGCGCCCGCTGCGATAATTTGCTTCGCGAGTGCTGGGACGCGATCGGTATCAAGGCCAAAGGGTTTTGCGCCCCCGCCCATCTTCATGCCGGACCCGCGCAGTTCAAACTGCGGATTGACGCGGATCGCCATTTTGGCAGCAATGCCGATACGCTCGCCAATT
>CALLIO010000150.1 GCA_938009055.1 uncultured Altererythrobacter sp. | reverse complement strand
CGTTAGATAGCCGCTCTCCTCAAGACCAGGAATTGGCGGCACGAAAGGGGCAGCGCCCGCCGCGATGATGATCGAGCGCGTAGTAAGCCGCTCGACCCGTCCATCGTGATGCACAATCTCAACCGTCCACGGGTCGATAATCGTCGCATAGCCGAGCCGCACATCGACCCCCATCGCCTCGAACCGTTCGGGGCTATCCATCGGCTCGATCGTTTTGACCGCTTCCATTACGCGCGCGATGGTATGCTTGAACGGCACCCTGGGTTCATGCGCTTCCAAGCCATATTTGTCGGCATTGCGCATTTGCGAAGCGACCTTGGCGCTTTTAATCAACGCCTTGGAAGGAACACAGCCAAAGTTCAGGCAATCGCCGCCCATCTTATGCGCCTCGACCAAAGTGACCTTGGCTTTCACAGTCGATCCGATGATGGCGGAGACCAGACCGGCTGCACCGCCGCCGATGATGACCATATTGCGGTCGAAGCTCTTGGGCTTGCTGAAACCTTGGTAGACTTTGCGGCGTTGCAGCCAGCCGATAATCGCCTTGGCTATCCAAGGGACAATTCCGAGCAGAACCAGCGAGCCGAGGATGGTGGGCGACAAGATGCCTTCCAGACTGTCAAGCTGGGCCAGCTGCGTTCCCGCATTAACATAGACAGCGGTTCCCAACAGCATTCCAAGCTGGCTCACCCACACATAAGTCCATGTTTTGATGCGGGTTAAGCCCATCACCAAATTGATGACAAAGAAGGGGATCACCGGGATCATCCGCAGCGAAAAGAGGTAGAACGCGCCGTCTCGCTCAAGCCCTTCATTGATCGATTTCAAGCGGTCGCCAAACTTCGATTCAATCGTATCGCGCAGCACATAGCGCGAAGAGAGGAAGGCCAGCGTTGCGCCCATTGTCGAGGCGAAGGAGACCAGGATCAGACCGGTCACAAGGCCGAAAAGCGCGCCTGCGATCAATGTCAGGATTGCTGCTCCGGGAAGCGAGGCAGCCGTTACCGCGACATAGACAAGGAAGAAAATCGCCAGCACCAGCACCGCGTTCTCAGCGCGAAATGCCTCAATCTCGGCAATCGTGCCCGAGATACCGTCGGCGGACAGCCGCTCGTTCAATCCGAAATAGAAAAACGCAGCGATAAGCGCGGCGATGATAGCGAGAATGGCAAGTTTCTTCATGATTTACCCCTTGGTTGCTCGCTAGTTCGCAGCGGATGCGCGCGTGGTTACACGGGCCTTGCCAGTTTGGCGTAAGAGGCAATCCAGCGCTTGTCGATCCAGCTCTTCAAATCGCTCACCCATTCTGCCTCGGTCGCGATGGGGCCATAGGTCGCAATCGCGCGGCCATTGGCGGTGGAGAGAATATAGAGGCTGGCGGGTCGGGGCGCGTAGGATCGAACCGGCTCTTTGCCGCCCGAAACCCTGCGCAGATTGGCCGCAAGAACGGGTCCGGCATGCACGGAATGGACGCCGGAATGCGGCACATGCCTATCCTGCCGGGAAGCAACATCGCCAACAGCGAAAATATGCGAATGCGAAGTTGAGCGCTGAAATTTATCGACCGCGATAAAGCCATCCCCGTCCACATCGAGCCCGCTTTCCCCCGGCCAATCGGGGGCGCCGCTACCCAAGGCTGCGACCACAATTTCCGCCGTTTCGAGCGGGTCATCTGGGGAGGTCTGGGGGTCATCTCGACTTATCTGCAGGGTATCTCCGCCCACCACATCAGCCTCGATCGTTGCGATATTTTGCGCATCCAAAGCGCGGCGCACCAGTTCGCGCGGGCCCCGCGCAAATGTGGGCAAGAGGCCCGCTTTGCCGGTTATCAGCGTGACATCTCGCTTTGCCTCGGGCTGGTTTCTGAGCGCAAATGCGAGCTCGACGCCGCCAGCCCCGCCGCCAATGACAGCTGCTGGCCCCGAACCGCCATCGCCTCTCAAACGGTCTGCCAGCCCATCAATGGGACGCACATCGATCAAACGCGGATCATCGCCCAACACCGCAGCAGAGCGCCCCACCCCGCCAGTATCAATCGAGCAATGGGTAAAGCTGGCCGTGCCGCTGCCAATGGCCGTGACCAGACGCGCCTCAGGATCAATCGCAATGCAGCGATCCTCGATAAATGTGATCCCTGCACGCGCCGCCAAACTTTTCAGATCAACGCGCCCTTCCTCCTCAGCATATTTGCCTGCGATCCAGCCGGGGACCATCCCGGAATAGCGCAAATATGGCGAAGGGGTGACAAGCGCAGCGCGTTCGGCGGGTAGACCATGCCGGATCCAATCGGCCAAAACTGCGCAATGCGCATGCCCGCCGCCCAGCAGCACCAGATCAAATTCTTGGCTCTCCATCGCGCAGCTTGATCGCGCTATTGCCGTCCCGTGTCAAAGCAAGAAAAAGCCGTGACTTTACAAACCATCGCTTCCCAAAGACTTTGATCCCTGGCGCCTTTGGACATGTATCAAGATCAAGATGCACACAAATTCGTTTTGGCGGCTACCGGGCTAAGCGCCAATGATGCCGGCTCGATCACTGCGCGGGTGGGAGAGAAAGTCTATGTCAATGGCGGGATCTCTGGCTCAACCGCGAGAAAGTCGACCGGCGGGCGCGTGGGTGTTGCGTTCGGGTTTTAGTCGAGAAGGTAGCGGGGCGGAATATAGCGATTGGGGCTCTTCGCGAGCTACCCCAACCGCTTACCCGTCCCGTTTTGCCAATGATCGGTCGCAAAACGAAGGATAGGAGGGTTAACCTGCGTTATCCCCGATGAGTAGGGTTTCAGAGGCTATCCCGCTCTAGAGGC
>CALLIO010000149.1 GCA_938009055.1 uncultured Altererythrobacter sp. | reverse complement strand
ATGCGTCCCATTCAGTTGCCATTATTGCGCGCGCTCGAACAAAGCTGCGATACCTTGGCCGCCGCCAATACACATCGTCTCAAGCCCGAATTTCGCATCGCGCCGGTGCATTTCATGCGCCATATCGGCAAGGATACGGATGCCAGTCGCGCCGACGGGATGGCCCAGTGAAATGCCCGAGCCATTGACGTTGAGAATATCGCGGCGCGAGTCGTCTTCTGACCAGCCCCAGCCTTTCAGAACGGCCAGCACTTGCGGGGCAAACGCTTCGTTCAACTCAACCAAATCAATGTCATCCCAGCCCATGCCGCGCCGTTCGAACAAGCGCTCTACCGCGGGCACAGGGCCAATGCCCATGCGCGAAGGATCGCAGCCTGCTGCTGCCCATCCGCCGAACCACAGCATGGGTTCAAGCCCCAATTCCTCAAGCTTGTCCTCGGCCACCACAAGGCAAGCGGCCGCTGCATCATTTTGCTGGCTGGCATTGCCTGCTGTCACCACAGCATCGGGGTTTTGCTTGCCTTCGATGGCGCGCAAGTGGGAGAGGCTTTCAATCGTTGCGTCAGCGCGGTACCCCTCGTCATGATCGAAGGTGATGGGGGCCTTCCTACGCTGGGGGACTTCAACCGGCACAAGTTGCGCGTCAAACTTGCCATCTTTCCAAGCCGCCGCTGCATTCTGATGGCTGCGCACAGCAAATTCGTCGCATGCCTCGCGGCTGATATCATAGTCTGCAGCTAGATTTTCCGCCGTTTCGATCATCCCAGTGATAACGCCAAAACGCTCGATCGGCTGGCTCATTAAACGGCCCCGGCTAAGCCGATCATGCAGCACCATATCACCGGCACGCGCGCCATTGCGGATATTGGTGGAGTAATGCTCGACATTGGACATGCTCTCGCAACCGCCCGCGACCACGACATCCGCGATCCCCGTTTCGACCATCATTGCGGCATTCGCCACCGCCTGAACGCCCGATCCGCAGCGCCGGTCAAGCTGATATCCCGGCACATCCAGCGGCAGACCTGCAGCCAGCCAAGACCAATGCCCGATGCACGGCGCCTCGCCATTGCCATACCCTTGGGAGAAGACGACATCATCGACGCGCGCCGGGTCAATTCCGCTGCGCTCGATCAGCGCTTTCAAGATGATTCCGCCCAATTCGCCCGCGTTCAAGGGCGCAAGCGTGCCGAGGAATTTGCCCACTGGAGTGCGCAGGGGAGATACGATGGCGGCTCTGCGTGTCATGATTTATTCCTTGTCCGAAAGGGCGAGTGTGCCAGCATCCACCAGCTTGCCAATTACGCCAGAAGAAAGCCCAAGCCGTTCGGCCATAACCTCCTCGCTATGCTCGCCCAGATAAGGCGCGCGGGCAGGGTCGCCGGGCGTTTCGCTGGGTATGTTGGCGAAGGATCGCGTGGCGGGATAGTCAAAGCCTGACGGATTTTCAGGCGAAGTTCCGAAGAGCGGATTGTCGCCCACCAGTGCGGGGTCTTGTGCTGCTTCATGCATGGTGCGGTAGCGTTCATAGGTCGTGCCAGCCTTGGCCATACGCGCTTCCAGATCAGCCCAATCCATCGTGTCTGCAGCAGATTGGAACAGCGCAAACAAGGCGCTTCTGTTCTCAAAACGTGGCTCGTCGCCATCGGCAAATCGCACGCCGAGCTCAGCCTCAAGCGCGGCCATAGGTTCAGCTACGCCAAAGGCATCGACCAGCCCGCCCCATTGCTTGGCCGTGAGCGCTGCGACCATAAAGCGCACGCCGTCGCGGCTCTTGAAATCGGTTCCGAACGCGCCCCAGATCGCATTGCCAAGCCGTTCGCGATCCGCCCCGCGATAGAGCATTTCGGCCATTGCGCCGGCATTGGCCATGGTGCCGATTGCCACATCGCCTAAGGGAATGCGCAATTCATAGCCCTTGCCGGTGGCATCGCGATTGCGCATTGCCGCCATCAGCGCAAAGGCGGTGTAAGCGCCAGTGATGAAATCCCATGCGGGCATGATCTGGTTGACCGGCGGCGCGCTTGCCGGGTCCCAATCTTCCGGCCCCGTCATCAGCGGATAGCCACTTGCGGCATTGACAGTGAAATCCATCGCTTGCCTGCCATCATGCCACCCCATGACCCGCGCACTGACAAGATCAGGTGCGCCATCAGGACGCTTGGCGGTAATGGCATCATGAGCAAGAAAGCTCTGCTCTGGCAGATTGGTGATGAGCTGGCCGGTCTTAGCTGCCAATTCCACGCACAGCTCACGACCCTCTGCGCTGCGCAAATCGAGCGCGACCGATTTCTTGGCGCGGTTCAAGTTCTCCCAGCTTAACGAGCGCCCCTCTTTCGTGAGCATATAGCGGTGGTAATCGAGCCCGCCGGCCTTGTGGTCGACGCGGATGACCTCTGCGCCCATTTGCGCGCAATAGAGCCCTGCCGTCGGCGAGGCGACGAAGCTGGATACTTCGATGATCGAGAGGTCGTTCAGAAGCTTATACATTTTCAAAATCCCGCAGCATGTGCTTGGCGATCTGGAGATAGAGGATTTGCGTGGTGCCTTCGTAGATGCGGTAGATGCGCGCATCGCGGAAGAAACGCTCGGCATCATATTCTGCCAAATATCCCGCGCCGCCATAAATCTGCACGACGCGGTCGGCCACGCGGCCGCACATTTCGCTGGCAAAGACTTTGAACGCGGCGGCTTTGGTGAGGATATTCTCGCCCTTGTCAGCGCGCGCGGTGACATCGGCCATCATTGCTTCGGCAGCGTAAATTTCCATCTCGCTTTCTGCCAGCATCTGCTGGATCAGCTGGAAATTGGCAATTGGTTCGCCAAACGCCTTGCGCTCATTCGCATATTTAAGCGCGCTATCGAGCGCACGGCGAGCATAGGCTGTGGCCGCCGCGCCCACAGAAATGCGGCCATTGTCCAAGCTCATCATCGCAAAGCGGAAACCCTTGCCGGTCTCGCCGCCCAGCAAAGCTTCGCCCGGCACATGCACATCATCGAGCATAATGTCGGAAATTTGCGAGCCTTGCTGGCCCATCTTCTTATCCGCGCTGCTGGTCGTGACACCGGCAGCATCCATCGGCACGATAAAGGCGCTGACATGGGCGTTTTTGGGCAGAGCCTCTTTCTCCGTGCGCGCCATAATCAGGCCAACGCGCGCTTGCGGGGCATTGGTGATGTAGCGTTTGGAGCCGTTCAAGATCCAGCCATTGCCCGATGGATCAGGCTTGGCCGTGGTGGCCATTGCTGCGCTATCCGAGCCGGAACCGGGTTCAGTCAAGCCAAAGCAAGCAATCTCGCCTGCCGCAATGCGCGGGAACCACTCAGCCTTTTGCGCCTCAGTTGCCCCGTTTTTCAGCGCGGAATTGAACATTCCGACATTGATCGACACAATCGAGCGATAGGCCGGCGCGGCATAGGCAAGGCAATGCACAACGCGGGCATATTGCGAAGTGTTGAGGCCAGCGCCGCCATATTCCTCGGGCACGGTCAGGCCAAACAGACCCATTTCTCGCATTTCGGTCAGAATATCCTCGGGAACGGCATCATTTGCGATGACATCTTTCTCCGCCGGGATCAGCCGTTCGCGCACATAGCGGGAAAGCTGCTCGTAAAATTGCTCGAAAGTTTCAGCATCCATGCCTGGTTGCGGCCCCGATTGGCTCATGGTCGTCTCTCAATCCTCTCAGTGATATTTATCTTTTGCGGGGCGACCCTATTCGGTTTCGCCCTCTGCTTCTTCTGGCATTTCTGGGGGGAGCGGGGCCGCGTTGGCGCTTTCGGGCAAGGCCTGAGTCGGCAATTGGCGCGCTTCGATCATCTCAGCGGCTTCATCGAGCGCCTTGGCCTCGCCCACGCTGACACCGCCTGGTCCGGCATCATCATCCGCCTGCCCGCAGCCGGCTAGGGTGATTGGCAAAGCGATCAGCAGCGCGAAGGTCATGGGCAATTGTTGGGGGCGAATCTTCATGGCTGCTGTCTTACCGCAATTGCCGAAAAGGGAAAGCGGGCGGACGCAGGTCGCGCGCCAGTGGGCACTGGACAGCAAAACGGGCGAAGAGCTTATGGGAATGTCCCAATGGCTCTCCGCCCGTTGCTAAATGTGTGCAGCGCTGGGCCGCACGGAATCAAAGCGCTTGGCTTAGTTGACGACACCTTCGACGGCATCAACAGCTGATTGCGCAGCGTCAACTGCGCCTTCTGCTTCAGCAGCAGCAGCTTCAGCAGCAGCGGCAACTTCAGCAGCATCATCAGCGATCGAAGAGGTTTCGGCCACTTCTTCAGCGGTTGCTTCAGCAGCGCCTTCGGCTGCTTCTACTGCATCGCCAGCTTCGCCTTCTGCAGCGACTTCAGCGTCTGCCACAGGCTCGCCGTCCTCAGCGCTCATGGTTTCTTCAGCAGGCATTTCAACGCTGTCTGCTTCTGCTTCAACCGAAGCATCGTCAGCGCTACCGCATGCCGCGAGGGTGAGTGCAGCGCTCGAGGCGAACAGCACAGTTGCAAATTTCTTCATTACCCAACTCTCCTAAATCTTGCTTTTCCGACTCCCCCGTTAGGAAAGCGGAAGCGATGATCTTACAACTGGCATCGAGCGGGCGCAAACAAATGATTTGTAAATCCTTGCTTGTTTTGGCGCGCGTTAAGGTTTGGCGCGCGAGTGTGCGGGAAAGAGACAGGGCATTCTGCGCGCTTAGCTTGGCCTTAATCTGCCGCTTATAGACTTACGTCTATGTCACACAGCACAGCCCCCGCTCGCCCCATTGGCCCATCGCTCGCAGCCATTGCTGCCATCAGTGCGCTGGCCGGTTCTCTCTCTTTTGCTGCGCCCTTGGCGGCGCAATCAGGCGGCAAAGCCTTCACCATTGTCGAATCGGGTGAGAGTTTTGGCTCCCTGCAAGACGCTGTGAGCCAGATCGGCCATTCGCGAGCCACCATCCGCATTGCGCCTGGCACTTATAGCCAGTGCGCAATCCAACAAGCTGGCATGATCCGTTACCAAGCGCAAAAGCCGGGCACGGTGATCTTCGATGGCAAGACCTGCGAAGGCAAAGCCGCCTTGGTTCTGCGCGGGCGCGCGGCTGAAGTGGTCGGCGTGACTTTCCGCAATATGTATGTGCGCGATGGCAATGGCGCAGGTATCCGGCTTGAAAAAGGCGATCTTAGCGTTGAGCAAAGCTGGTTTGATGACAGCCAGCAGGGCATTCTCACTGGCAATGATCCAGCTGGACGCATTGCCATCGACAAGGTTACATTTTCAGGGCTTGGCACTTGTGAAAATTCAGCAGGCTGTGCGCATTCAATCTATATTGGCGATTACGGCTCTTTGACAGTCAGCCGCAGCCGCTTTGAACAAGGTCGCGGCGGGCATTACGCCAAATCGCGCGCGGCGAACAATGTCTTTAGCGCCAACAGCTTTGACGATGCCAAGGGCCGCGCGACCAATTACATGATTGATTTGCCCGCTGGCGGCGGCGGCGCGATCCGCGACAATTGGTTCGTGCAAGGTCGCAACAAAGAGAATTACTCAGCCTTTATCGCAGTGGGTGCAGAACAATTGATGCACCGCGCAGATGGCTTGAAGATCGAAGGGAACGTGGCGCGTTTCGTGCCGGGCCTCTCGCGCCAATCGGTCTTTGTCGCTGACTGGACGGGGCACAATCTGGCGATTGGTACGAACGAGCTTGCCTCGGGCCTCAAGCGCTACGAAAAGCGCTGACTAGCCGAAAGCAGGCGCGTATTTGACCTCGCCTGCGGGCCATTCGCCATCGAGCAGCAGCGATTGGAAGAATTCGGGCGGCGCGCCAGCATAAGTAAGCTTCGCCTTCGCTTCAAAACCGAAGCGCGGGTAATATTCATTGCTCCCCAGCAATATGATGCCCTTCGCGCCTAGGCCGCGCATCTGGGCCAGTCCTTCGTTGATGAGCGCGGAGCCAATCCCTTGGCGCTGCAAATCGGGGGAAGCTGACACTGGCCCCAGCCCATACCAATCGCTTGCGCCATCGCTGATTGTCACTGGCGAGAAAGCGATATGGCCAACCAGCACGCCGTCCTGCTCCGCGACCAAGGACAGCGTCAGATCGCCGTCTGTGCGCAGATTGTTCACCAGATTGGGCTCGTTGCCATCGCTAAATGGCATAGGCGCAAAGGCGGCCTCGGTCAGTGCGTAGATCGCCGCAATATCGCCCGGTTCCTCAGCCCGAATGGTGAGATTGCTCATGTGAGCAAATGGCCCGATTTGTCGCGCTTGGTGGCAAGATAGCGGGCATTATGCGGATTGTCCGGCAGTTGATGCGCAACGCGTTCTTGCACGCTGACGCCTGCCTCTTCCAGCGCGGCGACTTTCTTGGGGTTGTTGGTGAGCAGGCGGATTGTGCGCACGCCCAACAAATCAAGCATTCTTGCGGCAACGGGAAAATCGCGCGCTTCATCAGGTAGGCCGAGCCGCTCGTTGGCTTCGACCGTGTCAAAACCCTGATCCTGCAATTGATAGGCGCGCAGCTTGTTGATGATGCCGATGCCGCGCCCTTCCTGCCGCATATATAGCAGCACGCCCCAGCCATCCTTCTCGCGCGCTTCAGCGGCCATTGCATGCAAGGCGCTATCAAGCTGGGGCCCGCAATCGCATTTGAGGCTGCCCAGCACATCGCCGGTCAAACATTCAGAGTGCAGGCGCACCAGCGGGACAGAGTCGCCGCATTGCCGCCCAATGATGAGCGCAGCGTGTTCGCGCATATCATGGGGGCTGCGGAAGGCGACAATTTGCGCGCTTTCGCTGGCATCAACTGGCAGCCGCGCGCGAGTAGCAATGGCCAGGTTACCAGTGTCCGACCATGACTCAAGATCGCTGGCGGCAACGCTTTGCGCTTCGCCCGCATTGTCCGGATCAATCAGAAAGGCGGGCAGAATTCCAGCAATCCGCGCAATCTCAAGCGCGGCTTCTGCCTCAGCCTGCCAATTGATCGCCTCAGCTTTGAAGGGCCCTTTGAAGGGCGATCCCAAATCCAGTGCAGGATCGGCAATCGGCAATGCTTCGCGCAAGTCAAAAGCTTCGCCGCCGCGGATCAAAACCGGTGCATGGGGCACCGCTGCATCGCGCTGATTGGCCAGCTTTAGCGTTGCCGCGCGCGCAGCGGAGATCAGCATGGATTTGGATTGCTTTTCTGCCCCGCTGGCGGTTTCAACTGGCAGCAGCACTGGGCCGTTCTCCAGCGCAATCGGCCAGCCATGGCGCAATGCATCAATCGCCAGCGCTACGCGTCGTGCAGGAGAGGGCGCATCACTCAGAGGTCAAACTCCGTTATGAGCGGGATATGGTCAGACGGTTTTTCCCAGCTGCGCGCATCTTCGCGCAAACGGTGCCCGCTGGCTTTGGTGGCAAGCTTAGGCGTAGCCCACATATGGTCGAGCCGCCGCCCGCGATCATTCGCCTTGTGATCTTTCGAACGATAACTCCACCAGCTGTAGTACCGCTCGGGATCCTTGATGAATTCGCGGCCCACATCCACCCAATCATGTGCGGATTTGAACCGGTCCAAAGTCTCGCATTCAATCGGCGTGTGGCTGACCACTTTCAGCAATTGTTTGTGCCCCCAAACATCGCTGGGCAAGGGCGCAATGTTGAAATCGCCAACAATCAATGTCCCCGCATGGTCTGCGCCATCAATATCGTTCGCCCATTCGGTCATCCGCCCCAGAAAGTCGAGCTTTTGGCCGAATTTGGGGTTCTTATCGCGGTCCGGTTCATCGCCGCCTGCTGGCACGTAGACATTGTCGATACGCATGCCGCTACCTTCAAGCTCGACGCCCACATGGCGCGCCTCGCCATTCGCCTGCCAATCGTGACGCGAATATTCGCGCAAGGGCAAGCGGCTGACTGTGGCCACGCCGTGATAGCCCTTTTGCCCGTGCACAGCTGTGTGCTTGTACCCTATCGCTGCCAACGCTTCGTAAGGAAACTGATGCTCCTGACATTTGATTTCCTGCAGGCACAGCACATCGACCGCCTCCTCCTGCAAAAAGCGTTCGACGATCGGCAAGCGCAAGCGCACCGAATTGATATTCCATGTAGCAACCGAAATCATGGGGCTGAGACTTAGGGAGCCAAGCGCCTTACGTCTAGCATTGGCAAACGTCCCTTTATCGTCACACTGGTAAGCGATAGGGTGCACGCCTGTTCTTTTGCGAGGAAGTCACATCATGATCCCACGGTTTCGCTCAACACCTGCCTTGGCAGCGACATTGGCTTTGGCTGCGCTGCCCTTGGGCGCGTGCTCAACCACGACGTACAACACCTATGGCGCAGAGCCAGCGGGTGCCAGCCAAGCAGCATCGCAGGCGCCGCAGCCAAAGCGCGCGAAGAATGTGATTCTGTTCATCGGTGACGGGATGGGCGTGTCGACCGTCACCGCCGCGCGCATCTATGCCGGGCAAAAGCTGGGCAAATTGGGCGAGGAGCATGTGCTGCCGTTCGAGACATTCGACAATGTAGCCTTGGTCAAAACCTACAACACCAATGCGCAAGTGGCCGATAGCGCGGGCACAGCGACCGCGATGCATTCCGGCGAGAAGACCAAGATCGGCGTGGTGGGTGTAAGCAGCAAGGTGACGCGCGGGGATTGCGCATCGGGCCTTGCCAATCCGCTGCCTTTGCTCGGCGAACAAGTGAAAGAGCGCGGCATGGGACTGGGCATCGTTTCCACCGCACGGATTACCCATGCGACGCCCGCCAGCGTCTATGCCCGCAGCGCTGATCGCAATTGGGAAGCGGATTTCTCCATCCCGGAAGATCAGCGCGGCAAGGGCTGCGAAGATATTGCTAGCCAGCTCGTCAACAGCGAGTGGGATCTGGCGCTTGGCGGCGGAGCGGGCGCATTCTTTGGTACAGAGCTCGACGGCGGGCGGCTCGACCCGCAAGAGAATTTGACCGCAGAATGGGCGGCGCGCACGGGAGGTAGCGTGGTTTCCACCGCTGCCGAGATGGCGGCTGCACCGATGGATAAGCCGCTGCTTGGTCTCTTTTCCGGCAGCCATATGACTTACATGGCGGAAAAAACGGCGGAGAAGGGCGCGAGTGAGCCAACGCTCACTGAAATGACTTCGACTGCCATCGCGCGGCTCAAGGATGATCCGCAAGGCTATTATCTGATGGTCGAATCAGGCCGGATCGACCACGGGCACCATGCTGGTAAAGCGGGTCTCGCGCTGGAAGAGGCCGTCGAGTTTGCCAATGCAATCCAATATGCGATTGATAACACCAACCCCGATGAAACGCTGATCCTCGTCACTGCTGACCACAGCCATGTCTTCACGATCTCTGGCTATCCGCGCAGGGGGAACGATATTTTGGGCCTCGTGGTGCCGCCTTCTGATGGTGGCAGCGAAGTGGCCGAGGCAACGCTCGCCAAGGATGGTCAGCCCTATACAACACTTGGCTATTGGAATGGGCCGGGCGCACTGGCTACGGACACGGGCGAAGGGCGTCCTGCTCCGCAAACCGGCGTCAATGCACGGCAACAAGCGGCCATTCCCACCAGCAGCGAGACGCATGCGGGCGAGGATGTGGCGCTCTATGCCCAAGGGCCCGGAGCTGAACGCGCGCGCGGCGTGATCGAACAGAATTTGATCTACGATATCATTGTGAAGGCGTTTGGCTGGGAATAGCAGTGCATTTTGCCGCTCGGATGAGCGGATACGGCAAAAGAAAACCCCCGACCCGGGGGCTATGGGTCGAGGGTTCCTAGTGAGCGTTCGTCACGCTTGAACTAAGGCGCTTTTGTATCGAAACCGAGCAACAGGGGGGAACCCGTTTCCGATCCGCCTTAGATTTGTAAACTACGCTTAAATCGCTTTCCCGAAAATGAACGGGAGGCAGCGACTTACCGCAAAATGTAAACTATCGGCGGGCGAGCCGTTTAGCGCGGACGACGAGTTGTTTTGCGCGGATCTTTGAATTTGAAAGTATTCTCCGAGACGGCAAGACCGTAACGGTGATTCTTGAGCCGGACGGTGGTGCGGTGATTCTGCGAATCGAGCGCCACCCAATGGGTCAATTGTAAACCGCCGGGTGCCGAGGCATCCTTGACAAAGATCATATTCATCACGCCAAATTCGGGCCGTTTCGGGTCACGCACTTCGATGCTGATGACCTGCGAATTGTTGGTCGGCATCAATTTGCCAAAACGCTTCACATCGCGATTGGGATCGAGCAGCGCGCCCAAGGGTGAGTTTTTGATCGGCCAGCGCTGGACCTGATTGACCTCGTAATCGACCAGATAAAGCGATTTGCCATTCGAGACGACCAGCAGATCATCGCCCTTGCCATATTGGAAGCGGATCTTGCCTGGGCGTTTGAGCGTCATCACGCCTTGGGTTGTGCGCCCTTCGCGGTCGGTCTGGGTGAAATCGGCCTTCATCGTTGAAATGCCGCGCAAAGCTGTCACGGCGCGGTCCAGATCGCCCGATTGCGCAATCGCAGGGGAGGCAGGTGCAATCAGCGCACCCACTGGCATGCCAATCGCCAGCGCAGCCGCGCTTGTTGCCAACAGCAGCTTTTGCGAAGCGGCTTTGAGCGGCGACAGTGTTGAAGAGAGTTGTTTTATCATCCCCGCCCTTTAGCGCGGGCGGATTGAACCGTCACTGAATTTCGCGCGCCTGAACTGTTCAGAATGCGCGAAGACGCAAGATCACTTGATCTTGGCTTCCTTGAACTCGACATGCTTGCGCACGACAGGATCATATTTGCGGAAAGTCATCTTCTCGGTGATGTTCCGAGGGTTCTTCTTCGTCACATAGTAAAAGCCCGTGTCTGCAGTCGAGACAAGCTTGATCTTGACGGTTGGGGATTTCGCCATGGCGGTTTCCTAAAATCTTCGCAATTGCCCCACAGTGGGGCCCAAAAATAAGGGCGGCTCGCCGGGAAAATGGCAAGGCCGCCGTTCAGAGGCGCGCAATTGGGTGATTCTCGGGCGAAAGTCAAGTAAATGTCGCTTGAGCGAGACTTACCAATCCGATGCCTTGGGCTTGGCGCGATTGGCCTTCACCGTGCCGCGCGCTTTCTTCGATTTTAACCGCTGCGCTTTGCCCAAGCGGTTGACCCGTGATTTTTTGCGCGAACGCGGCTGGGTTAGCGCTTCGTCGAGCATGGCGGTAAGCCGCACGCGCGCAGCTTCGCGGTTTTGTTCCTGGGTGCGATATTCGCGCGCCGTCAGCACAATTTCGCCATCCTTGGTGAGCTTGCTACCCGCAATATCCTTCAAACGATGGAAGGCATCGGGCGGCAGGCCAAGCGCGAACACATCAACCCGCAATTGCACGGCTGTGGCGACTTTGTTGACGTTTTGACCACCCGGCCCGCTGGCGGCGATGAATTTCTCTTCCACCAGTTCCAGCGCGCGATCGGTGATCTTACCCATCGGATGGCGGTTCAGCGACTGAGGAATCGGCGATTGGGCCGGAAAAACCCATTGCCAAAAAGTCTTGCGGCATGGGAGCGGTGGCAGTGATCGGCGTTTTGCCCTCACGCTCGACAATCAGGCTTTCGGCATGGAGCATAGTGCGCGGCGCGCTTTTGCGGTTGCCGTAGACAGGATCGCCCATCAATGGCTGGCCAAGCCCGCTGGCGGCATGGACACGAATCTGATGCGTGCGGCCGGTCTCGGGGCGAAACTCAATCAAAGCTACCCCGTTTTGGGTTGTGCGGAGCGACCAATCGGTGACCGACTTCTTGCCCTTTTTCGCAGGGATCATCCGCCACCCCCTTGCCTCAGAGCTGATTTTGGACAGCGCCAGCTCAATCCGGCCTTCTGCTTCCTTGGGCGCATTGCCGACCAGCCCGCAATAGACTTTGGTGACGAGCCGCTCTTCAAACGCCTTGTTAAAGCGCTTCAAAGCCTTGGGATTACGGGCCAGCAACAAGCAGCCTGACGTATCCGTATCCAGCCGGTGAACGGGAGTCGGCAAGCGCATGAAGCCCAGCTTCAGACTATCCAAATGATCCTGCAAGCTTGGCCCGCCGCGGCGCGGGGGGTCAATCGGAAGCCCGGCAGGCTTGTTGATGACCAGCGCTTCGCCATCCTCGTACAGTATATCGATCATGGCATCAGGCTCGCTTTCATAAGACCGCGAACGGAATTGCCGAGGAGAAAACCCTCGGCAAGATCATCCAGCGTCAGTTGGGTTTCTTTGGCTTTTCCGCTATCGATTAGCGAACGGCGCAAAACGCCTGGTAGCAAAGCCAAGGATGCGGGCGGGGTGAGCAGCACTCCGCCGCGCTCGACAAAGATATTGGTGAAGCTGCCTTCGGTCACAAGCCCGTCCTCGCGCACCAGCAAGGCTTCATCCGCTTTGTAATGCTGGGCCGCCCACAAGGCTTCCTCGTAGAAGCCGCGATCAGACGTTTTGTGGCGCAGCCGCCAATCGGTAGGGTCAATGGGCATTGGAAGCGCGATGCAGGTCAGCGGCGCGGTGGCTTCTTCGCTGATCGTGCTTGCCTCCAACGCCACTTCGCCCGAACGCGCGGTCAGCAAACGGACTTTGCTCGCTGCCTCCAATTCAAAACACAGGGCATGGATTTGATTGCGCGCGGCATGGCGATCGAATTCAAAGCCCAATTCCTTAGCGCTTTCCTTCATCCGCTCAAGATGCAGCTCGAGCAGTGCAATCCCGCTTTCCGGCTCGAAGCGCATGGTTTCAATCAGATCAAACCGCGCAGCGTTGAGGCCATCGCCCGATTGGCGCGCAAAGCCTGCCTTGATCTCGCTCTCGCGCCGTTCGGTCATGGCATCACTATCTGCCACAATTGCCGATCCAACGCCAAGCACCGCGCGCCCGTGGCCATTCTCGGTTGGGGTCAAGCGCAAGGTGCGGATCGCAACATTGAAGGCGGCATCGCTTGTCCCGCTTGCATCAGGCGGGTCGATCCGGCCCATCGCCCCGCAATAGGGGCCGCGGGCGTGGTCTTCATGCGCGTCGATCAGCTCCATCGCGCGGATTTTGGGCGCACCAGTGATTGAGCCGCAGGGAAAGATCGCCCCGATCAGATCGG
>CALLIO010000148.1 GCA_938009055.1 uncultured Altererythrobacter sp. | reverse complement strand
AGTGACGAAACCCTTGCCGCCTGCCAAGGCCGCTTGAGCGAGATCGAGGGCAGGACCATCCGATCCGCCGACCAGCTCGACCACCAAATCCACATCATCGCGCGCGGCCAGATCGCGCATGTCATCTTCCCATGCGTATGGGCTCAGGTCGACGCCGCGATCCTTGCCTTTCGTCTGTGCGCTGACCGCCGTCACGGCGATTTCGCGTCCCGCGCGCGCTGCAATCAATCCGCCATTCTCGCTCAGCAGACGCAGCAGACCCACGCCCACCGTGCCAAGGCCAGCAACGCCCAATCGAAGCGGATTGGATTGGGTTTGGCTCATCAAGAAGTCTCCGTTTGTGATTGCCGGTGTGGTTGAACGTGTGATTGAAGGCGGGCGCGGGCGAAATCGGGCACCGCAACAGGCTGCCCGCTTTCCAGATCAACATGAACATGGACCAGAGTGATCGAGGAACGCAAATCCGCCTCCTCGCCCGTGCCCCACAGCTCAATCAGGGTTGTGATCGATGTGTTTCCCACCCGCTGCGTGGTTGCGCGCCCTTCGATGATCTCGTCGCTGCGGATCGGTTTGGTAAAGTCAATCTCGGCACGCACGACATGAAATTCCAGCCCGCCCGCTCCATCATTGGCGCGATCTTTTTCTTGGCCTTCACCGCCTGCAAAATGCAGATCGATGGCGCGCCAATATTCCGTGATGATAAGATCAGCATATTCAAGATAGCGCGAATTGAAGACGACCGACTGCAAGTCGACTTCGGCATAGCGAACTCTGAATTGATGCGTGAAAGCAGGTTCCATGCGCCAAGCCCCTAGCGCGGCTGAGGCATAGGTGGGAACCACTTGTCCTTCGCTTTCCCCTAGGAAAGCTATAGCCCGCAAAGCTTGGCACGCATTAGCTTTGCGGCAAGCGCCTTACGCACGGGCCTAGCGCGCCCATGACATAGCGGTAATCACGTTCCGCCTGCATCCGTTCGGTGCGGTCGCGGGACAGATTGGCGCTGGATGGCAAGCTAGGCGGCAAATTGCAGGCAAGCCGGAACCAGCCAATCGTTTGCGGACGCGGCGGGCGAGCCGCCTGATCGATAATCTCGCCCCATGATACGCCCCATAGCGGCTCTTGCTGCGGGCGGCGCAGGACTGCGATCGAGACAGGCGAGCTGTCTTTTGTGGTGAGGAATATCTGCGTTTCTGATTCGCCAGCCAGATTGCCGCGCACTGACAAGGCATCGCGCACGCCGGTCACTTGGGATGGCGCACCAGCCTCAGCCAGCTCGGCCAGAATCGGCCTTAGGCGCTGCTCCAAGATGGGCGAATAGGGCAGCTGACTATTGGAATTGACGAGCTGGATCTGACTGGATGACCCGGCGGTCGGACGAGCGAAAAGCAGCATTTCCTGCTTCTTCAGCTTGGGTGCTTTGCCTTTCGCATTGAGCGGCACATCGACCAGATAACGAAGCGATTCGCCAATCGGAACATTGCCCGAAATCAGCGCCAGCGTGCGCGCCTCTATATACAGTCTTGCGAATCCGGCTGGAAGGCCCGGCGCGCGCTCTGGCTCTACTGTGATTTGGCGGCGAATCTGCGCCCGAATCACCAATTCAGCATCATCTGAAAGGCCCGCAAGATCAGCGTAGGTCAATTCGCTGGCAGTTTTTTCAGCGGCTTCTTCGCTGCTTTGCGCAAGCACCGGTGCAGGCGCGAGAGCGAACAATCCTGCTGCGATCAAATGTTTGATTTTCATATATTTTACCAGACTTTCCCAATGCCGCCGGCCATATTAAAACCGCCCCTATGGGCTTATACATAGGTATGGCCACCGGCGCTGCGATTGGAGCCAAGATGGTCTGAATCTGTGATTAACTGATAAAGGGTTTGCTTGGCTGGAAACGGATCGTTAAAGCTGTGGCGAGTTGGTTGTAAGTCGGGGGAAGACTTCACTAACATATAAGTTTTCGGGTCAGCGTGCTTCCCTTCGAACATGCTGGTACGAGCGCCAATCAGACAGACAACCCATCTGTGTGATTTGGGGAGACGTTGAATATCGAGCTGTTCAGGCCTGCCTGAAAGTTCGCTGCTTTTTGGCTTTCAAGCCATTGGGCAGAGAGAGTATGGAGAGAAAAGGACTGGATGGCCTACGCTGACCAACAGATGAGCAGCAATCGTGTTGTTGCGATTATCATCGTGGCGTTGCTTCACGTCTTTCTCGGTTGGGCGCTGATTAGCGGCCTCGCGATGAGCGCAACCGAGAAGATCGTCGAACAGTTGACGACCGTCGATATTGAGGAAGAGGTTGAGGAAGAACCGCCCGAAGAACCGGACGAGCCACCTCCACCAGAAGAAACGTCGCCGCCGCCACCGGTTGCGCCGCCTCCCCCTGTGAACATCAACCCGCAGCCGCCTCAGATCGAGACGCAGCAGGAAATCACGCCAGCGCCAGTTACGCCGGTGCAGCAAACGCCGGCACCGGTCGCGACACAGGCTCCGCCGCCACCACCTCCTCCACCGCCTCCGCCACCTTCGCAGGCACGCGGTGCGACTACCAAGAACGAAGCGCGCTGGGCGCGCCGGATCTCGGAAAACTATCCATCACGCGCTCTGCGTGAGGAAGTGGAAGGCACCGTGCGCGTGGCTGTTACGGTTGGAGCCAACGGCCGCGTATCGGGTTGTTCAGTGACCGGATCGAGTGGTTCGAGTGTGCTCGATGACGCCGCCTGTAAGGGTATGCGCCGCTATGCACGCTTTAATCCCGCGTTAAATGATGCCGGGAACCCGACAACCGGCAGCTACAACACATCGATTACCTATCGCTTGAATTAGGCGGCTCGCCGCGCGAGCACGCAAAAGAAACAAAGATTTTTAAAGAGGACTTTTCGCAATGATTATTGAACTTTTCACAGCAGCAGCGGCCGAGGCAGACGTGCCGCAGACCGAATTTGGCTTCATGGCCGCTATGGAAGAGGGTGGCCCCGTTGCATGGGCGATCCTTACCGTGATGGTTATCATGTCGGTTGGTTCGTTCTACATTCTCATCACCAAATATTTCGAACAAGCCAAGGTGATGAAGCAGTTCCGCAGCGTTCAAAGCAATTTCTGGCGTGCGCCTTCGCTTAAGGATGGTGCTGCCAAGCTTGAGAAGAACAGCGCATGGCGCCAGCTGGTTGACGATGCAGTGAAAGCGGATGACGAGCACGGCAAGATGACCGATAGCTTGGAAGCGCATGACTGGATGCACGGTTCGCTCCAGCGTTCGCAAGACACGATCAACTCGAAGCTTTCGGGCGGTCTTTCCTTCCTCGCGACCGTTGGTGCGACAGCGCCCTTCGTTGGTCTGCTCGGTACGGTTATCGGTATTTACCGCGCGCTGATCAAAATCGGCCTCGAAGGTGAAGCATCGATCGATAAGGTTGCTGGCCCTGTTGGTGAAGCCCTGATCATGACCGCGATTGGTCTGCTTGTGGCTGTGCCTGCTGTGTTTGCCTACAACTGGCTGCAAGCACGCAACAAGCGTATCAATGAAATGATGGAAGGTTTCACAACTGACATCTTGGCCTTCATCAACTCGAAGGGCGCCGTTAAGCCTGCTGTGAAAGCAGCGCCTGCAAAAGCTGCGCCTAAGGCTGCCGCTGCTCCTGCGAAAAAGGCCTGATCGAAAACGGGTAAATGGGGGCGCTGACCTGTGTTGGCGCTCCCCCATTGCCCCCTCGATTAAGACCCAAAATTACGGATAGGAACTAGCAATGGCGATTTCGACAGGAGGCGGGGAGGGAACCCCGATGGCCGACATCAACACCACCCCATTGGTGGATGTGATGCTGGTGCTTCTGATCATCTTCCTTATCGCAATTCCGGTGGCCATTCAGACCATCGAGGATCTTGAGATCCCGGAGATGAACTCGCGCGATACCAAGGCGAAAGTGGAAAATGTTCTGCTGACCGTTAGCGCAACTGACGCCAATGGCGTGAGTGCTGGCGAGCCGGGCTATACAGGCGTGCCTTCACCTCAGGGCGAATGCCGCGTGTATTTCAACAATATCGCACCGGTTAGCTCGGATGAGTTGTACAAGCGCGTATCGACACGGCTCGAAGTGCTGATCGAACGCGCGGGCGGTGCAGAAGCAATGATGCAGAACCCCGATTTGATCCCCGAAGTTCATATTCGCGGTGACAAGCGGGCACCATGGCGCTGCGTTGCAGGGGCCATCTACACGGTACAGATTGCTGGCTACCCGATTGTCGGCTTTATCTCGGATCGCGACAATTCAGCGCGCATCGCCGCTGCTGCCGGCAACTGAGGATTAGGAGTAGAATACTATGGCAATGTCAGGCGGCAAGGATGATGGCGCGCCGATGATGGAAATGAACATGACGCCGTTGATCGACGTCCTGCTCGTTCTTCTCATCATGTTCATCATCTCGATCCCAGTTGCGACCAACGCGCTCAATATCAACCTGCCAAGCGGTGATCCGCCGCCGCAGGATATCATTATCGAGCCGATCAAGAACAAGCTGTTCATCACGGAAGAGAACCAGGTGCTGTGGAATGCAACTCCGCTCGCTGTGGCTGATCTGCCCAACACACTTCAAGCGATGAACCAGGTCGAGCCTACACCGCAGCTGCAATTCGAACCGGCACCCGGTGCGAATTACGACTTCACGGTCAAAGTGCTCAACATTGTGAAGCAGAACAATGTCCAAAACTTCGGCTTCGTCGGTAACGAACGCTATCGCGTGTTCGGTACGCAGGCGGGCGCTGAATAAGCGCAACAAGCATAAGCATTGAAAGAGGGGCGCGCCGCGAGGTTGCGCCCCTTTTTTGTAGGCACATTTTCGTACGCGCTATTGTGAGCGAAACGAGCCCTTTTTGCCTGCCACGCAGCTTCGCTCATAAAAGCTGCGGGCGCTAGCTAGTCTGGCGGGCGAGTTTCCTCCACCCGCATAGCTTCGCCTGCGAGCGTTTCTGCTTCCAGCAGCAGCTCTTCATCGACCGCGCCCTGCGGCACAGCCTCGCGCCCGATCATTGTCATAATCGGTACGGCGAGCGGGCTGACTCGCTCCAGCTCGACATGCACCAGCTCGTCGGCAGACCGCTCAAGCAAGTCCGCCAAACGCCCGACATCGGTCATCCGCGCACGCGCATCAGCCCATGCCGCCTCCATCAGAACATGGTCAGGCTCATACTTTTTAAGCACATCAAAGATCAGATCGGTCGAGAAGGTCACTTGCTTGCCGCTCTTTCGCTTGCCGGGATGTTGCCGCTCGACCAGCCCGCTAATCACCGCGACTTCACGAAAAGCGCGGCGCAGTAAATGCGATTCCTGCACCCATTCCACAAATTCATCGGTCAGAATATCGGGCGAGAGCAACGGCGCAGGATCCGCAACCGGCTTTAAACCCCACACGCCCAGCGAATAATCATTGGCGACAAAACCGCCCGGTTGCAGGCCGCGCTCCTCCATCCGCCGCGTGATCAGCATGCCTAGCGACTGGTTCGCATTCCACCCTTCGAACGTATAATAGACACTGTAATGCTTCTTGTGATGCGGGAAGCTTTCGACCAGCAATTTGCCCGGCCCCGGCATTTCGCTGCGCCAATCCTGCACTTCCAGCCATTCGCGCACATCATCGGGAAAGCGCGCCCAGCTTGCGCGGTGCTGGAGCATTTCCTGCACGCGGCCCGACAAATGCGTGGTCAGCGGCAGACGCAAACCCCCATAGGAAGGAATCGTCGCCGATTTCTTGGCCGCGCGCACGAACAGATCCATGTCCTTGATGCCGATCGTCTCCAAGCTCATGCCCGCAAAGAAGAAGGTGTCGCCTTCGGACAATGTCGCGGCAAAGCGTTCCTCCACCCTGCCCAGACTGCGCCCGTTCTTGAAGCGGACGGTGAGCATTTCAGCGTCGACGATAATCCCTGCATTCATCCGGTGGCGTTGAGCATGTTGGGGATGGGTCAGCCGCCAGACTTCGCGGCCATCCTCATCCTTGTCGCGGGTGATGCGCTTGAATTTGTCATAGGCCTTGAGCGCATATCCGCCGTTTTCGACAAAGCCGATAACCCGAGCGAAAACCTCGGCATCGACCCAATTGTAGCTGAGCGAAGAGCGCACTTCGGCAAGCAAATCCTCCTCTGCAAATGGCCCTGCGCATGCCCGCGCCATC
>CALLIO010000147.1 GCA_938009055.1 uncultured Altererythrobacter sp. | reverse complement strand
GTTGCATCGGTTTGGGGATCGGCCAGCTCGTCATCGCCCCCTGCGCTAGACGGCTGATCGAAGGCGTGCAACTTTGCTTGACGGAATCACCCCTGAGGGTTATGCGCGCCCTCTTTCCACGGAAACCCGTGCGCTATCTTGAAATTTTGAAGCTTTTACGCTGCGGCGCAAGCTTCCCAATGAGTGAGTGAGAATTACCATGTCGCGTATTTGCGAATTGACCGGCAAGGGCCGTCAGGTTGGCAACAATGTCAGCCACGCCAATAACAAGACCAAGCGGGTTTTCCTGCCTAACTTGCAGCATGTCACGCTGCTGAGCGAGACGCTGGATCGCGGAATTAAGTTCCGCGTGTCGACCCATGGTCTGCGTTCAGTTGAGCATGTTGGCGGTCTCGACAATTGGCTGATGAAGACGAAGGATGACAAGCTTTCGTCCAACGCGCTCAAAGTGAAGCGCGAAATTGCCAAGGCGCAAAAAGCAGCGGCTTAACCCGCCACGCTTTTGTAAGCTTTAAGAAGGCGCGTTTTCGGTTCCCTCGGGCTCCGCACGCGCCTTTTTGCTGTTCGGCTTAGATTCGGGCGCCCAGTTTAACCGCAGCATCAAGGTCTCCTGAAATGCGCTGAGATTGTCATCGGCGATCAGATAGAGATCGAAGGAGCCGTCCACTTGCTCGATTGCTGCAATCCCTTCGAAATTCTCTTCCAGATCAGGCCCGGCAATCTCGGCGATCAACTCGCCTGACCATTCTTCGCCTTCAGCAATCTCAGTGGGATCAGCAAGCACCAGCCCCGTGGCGAATTGCGGCGGCACGCCCCAGAGCACTTTGCGCACCAAAATCAGCACGCTCCCATCGGGCAGCACAGTGCCATCGACCGGGCTATAGCCAGCAGGCGGTTTGAAACGAAATGCGATTGCCTCGTCCCCTTCAACCGGATCGCCGGAAAACATCAGCGCAAGGCGGCTATCGTAATCGGAAGACTCCGCGACAACGATAAAGCGTCCATCATCCAGCCGCATAATCGTTTCAGGCCCGCCATTGGCAGGCCAGTCCTCCATCGCTGCGACTTTGGCGGTGCGCAGGGTGGCCTTGGGCGCATTATAGGCAAAACGAGCGATGGAGCCGTTTTGTTCAAATGCAGCCCAGATTCTCTGCCTGCCCTCATCGAATTCCAATGCCTCCAAATCGGCATAGGATTTCGGTCCGCCATCGGTTCCAGGGAAGAAGGAAAACTGCACCTGTGTATCTGGGTTTGCCGTTTCGGGTAGTGGCATTTCGAGGATGCGCCCACGGTCGCTGCCAATCAGCAAGCGGTTTTCGTTCAATACAACCATCGCTGAATAGCCGCCGAAATGCGCATTCTCGCTTGTCAGCTTCCAACTGCCGAGCAATGTGACTTGACCAGTGATCTCTTGCGGATCGCTAAGCGGTGTGACCAGCAATGGCGCGCTAAAATCAGGCGGAGGCACATATGTGCGAAGCCAAGTCCCAGGCGCAATGGCCACAGCGAGACACGCCAGAACTGCCAGTTTATTGCGTCGCCGCATGCGCCCTATTGCGGCCCCGTCAGCAGCAGCGGATCAATCCGCGCATCATTCCATTTGAGGCCCCAATGCAAATGCGGGCCAGTCGAGCGACCGGTTGAGCCAACATTGCCAATATATTGGCCTTGCGTGACTGATTGCCCCTCGGTTACAGCGAGCTTGGATGCATGCAAGAACGCACTGTTCAGCCCTGCACCATGATCGATGATGATCAAATTGCCCTCGAGCGAAAAGCCCTTGCGCGCTAGCACAACTACGCCGTCAGCAGGAGCCACAAACGGCACGCCATTGCCCGGCGCAATATCTATGCCGGAGTGATAGCTGCCCGGCTCGCCGCGATAAATCCGCTGGCGACCGAAATGGCCCGAAATGCGGCCCTTCACTGGCCAGATAAATTGCTGTTTCCAGCCGGTTGCGCCCGTGACTTTCTCGCGCGCAGCTTTGATCGCCAGCCATTCCGGCTCGCGCTTCTTCCACCATGCTTCGCTTGAACCACCGCCGCGCTTCGCCACATTGACACGCTGGATATTCCATTCGCGCGGTTTGATAGTGAACGGGACTTTCACCGTCGAGCCATTGGGTAATAGTGCGATCAATTGCGCCGCTGACCCAGCATCGCGGTCAAACGCGGCAAAGAACTGCCCGCTTTGATCCACTTCCAATTCCTGCTCACCCAAACGCACACTAACGGCATCGGCGGGAACTTGGCCCTTAATCCATCCGCCCTGCGTTAGTTCACCCACAAAGCCAATTTTGGTATCTGCGTCGGGCGCGGAAGACACTGGCAAAGGCGGTAGAGGTTTGGGCGCTACTTCAGGTGTTGCGGCGGCCGCTGGCGGTGCCAGCACCACTTGTTCCTCGCCAGCAACTTCCGCGCCATTGCACGCAGCCAGCGCGAGCGCGCTCGCAGCAAGGATGGCCGCTCTGATCACGATTGTTCAGTCAGACGCTGGGTTGCCAATTCGCAAGTCGCATAGGCCTCTTGATGATCGACGCTCCAATAGCGCAATTCTTCCAAGGGAATTGGCTCGCCCGACATGGCGCAAAACACATGCTGGCCGGGTGTCAGCACGCGAAACCCATTGGGCGTGTAGAGAAGCTTGGCGCCGCCATCATCTGGCCCGTTCTTTTTCGATGACATCAACATAGGTGCAGTCTTTAGCAGGCTTGCTCAGCCAAACAAATCATCTTGTGCGGCATTTGGATCAGCTTTGGGCGCTTTTCTCGTGCGTTTTACGGACTTTTGCATTTCGGGCGGTGGGGGATTTGCGCCAGCAAAGACATCCAGCGCCCCATCAGCAAATTGCAAACTGAGCGAGGCGTGTTTGGCGGCAGCTCCTTTGGAAGTCAGCGCTGATCCGCTGGTATCGCGCACAATGGCATAGCCGCGCTCCAATGGCTTTTCAGGGTGAAACTGGCTGGCAAGCCGTGACAGCGCGCTCAATTTCTCTTGGTTTTGCGCCAAGGGCCGCGTGACCAATTGCGATGTCAGCCGCGCATTGGCAAGCCGAGTATGAGCATCCTTCGCGCTGCGTTCCAGCACTTGCGGAGAAAGCCGCGCGGAGGCTCCAGCCAACTTGGTGCGTCCCTCGCTCGCGCGATCGATAAGCCCGCGCCGCAATCGTTCGGACAACTCGTCCAAACGCTGCATTTGCGGCTGCAACAATTGTTCGCGCGCAGGCAAACGCTTGACCCGCGCTTCCAGCCGCTCGCGGCCCAGCTCAATCGGGCGGTGGATGGCCCGCGCTTGCCGATTGCCCAGATCGCCCAGAAACGCCGCCAAATCCGCTCGCACCGGCACAGCCATTTCGGCAGCAGCGGTGGGCGTTGGCGCGCGCTTGTCAGCTGCATAATCAGCCAGCGTCGTATCCGTCTCATGACCCACAGCAGAAATAACCGGAATGGTACATTCTGCGATAGCGCGAACCACTTGCTCCTCGTTAAAGCTCCACAAATCTTCAATCGAACCGCCACCGCGCGCGACAATCACCAGATCGGGCCGCGGTACTGGACCGCCCACAGGCATCTGCGAAAACCCTTGAATTGCCTGCGAAACTTGGCTTGCCGCGCCATCGCCCTGCACCAGAACGGGCCAAACCAATACGCGCGAAGGAAAGCGATCAGACAGCCGGTGCAAGATATCGCGAATAACCGCTCCGGTTGGTGAAGTGACAACGCCGATAGTCTTGGGCAGATAGGGCAAGCGCTGTTTACGCTCAGCAGCAAACAATCCCTCTGCCTGCAATCGCGCGCGGGTTTTCTCCAGCAACGCCAGCAAAGCGCCTTCGCCAGCAATCTCCAGATCATCAATCACAATCTGGTATTTCGAACGGCCCGCATATGTGGTCAGCTTGCCGGATGCGACCACTTCCAAGCCATCTTCCGGATTGAAAGCCAGCCGCCCCGTCTTGGTCTTCCACATGACTCCATCGATGACGGATTTCTCATCCTTCAACGAGCAATACATATGCCCCGAGCGCGCCCGCATCACGCCGGACAATTCGCCGCGCAGCCGGACAAAACCGAACTGATCCTCTACCGCGCGCTTCAGCCGCGAAGAAATCTCGGTGATCGAGAGCGGCGCTGCATTGTCGCCTTTGGGCGAGCGCGCTACCAAACCAGCATTGGTTTCATCAGATGAAGA